>JAZKHK010000142.1:13527-22473 GCA_040385425.1 Pseudomonadota bacterium
GGTCGGCCCAGACCAGCAACTGCTCGCGCGCGGCGGCCCGAAAGGTGTCGGCGGCAGCCAGCAACACGGAGGCGCCCTGGTCCGACAGGTGGCGCGTGAGCTTGCCGATGGTGGTGGTTTTGCCGGCCCCATTGACTCCCGCGACCATGATGACGGTGGGCTTGTGCTGCCCGATCACCAGCGGTTTTTCCAGCGGTGCCAGCAAGGCGGTGAGAGACTCGACCAGCAGGCCCTTGACGGCGGCCGGGTCGGTGGTTTTGCTGTCCTTGACGCGGCGCTTCAGGTCATCGAGCAGATGCTGTGTGGCCTTGACGCCAGTGTCGGCCATCAGCAGGGCCGACTCCAGGTCTTCATACAGGGCGTCGTCAATCTGGGTGCCGGTGAAGACGGTGGCGATGCTGGCGCCGGTTTTGCGCAGGCCGACTTTGAGCTTGTCCAGCCAGGATTTTCGTTCTGGCGGCGCAACCGGGGCGACCGGCTGGGGCGCTGGCGCAGGCGACGTGGCGGCGATGTCAGCGGGCGCTGTCACGGGTGGCGTGACCGGTATTGCCTCAGACGGTGCAGGGGGAGGGGATTTTTTTTTGAAAAAACTGAACATTAAGCGGCTTCTTAGAATCACACCATTCTATGAAAAGACCCATGCCACGATCAACACCCCCCCGCTTGCCCGGTTTGCCAACCCGCAAACTGTTGCTGCTTTCATTCTTTTTAGGTCAGTTGTTCAACGGGGCGGTCCAGGCGCAGACCCCGCCGCAGGCGGAGCAATTCACCTTGCCCAACGGCCTCTCGGTCATCGTCAAGCCCGATCGGCGCGCGCCCACCGCCGTGCACATGCTGTGGGTGCGGGTGGGCTCCATGGACGAGGTGGACGGCACCTCCGGCGTGGCGCATCTGCTGGAGCACATGATGTTCAAAGGCACACCCACGGTGAAGGCGGGCGAGTTCTCGCGCCGGGTGGCGGCCCTGGGCGGGCGCGAGAACGCTTTCACCAGCAAGGACTACACCGGCTATTACCAGCAGATTCCGGCCAGCCGCCTGGAGGATGTCATGAAGCTGGAGTCGGACCGGTTTGCCCACAGCCAATGGAGCGATGAGGAGTTTCGCAAAGAGCTGGAAGTGGTCAAGGAAGAGCGTCGCCTGCGCACCGAAGACAGCCCGCGCGCCCTGATGCATGAAGCCCTCGATGCCGCCGTTTTTGTCGCTTCACCGTACCGCCGTCCGGTCGTGGGCTGGATGAGCGACCTGGACGCCATGACGCCGGCGGATGCCCGTGAGTTTTACCGGCGCTGGTATATCCCGGCCAATGCGGTGCTGGTGGTGGCCGGTGATGTGGAGGCGGCCAAGGTGCGCCGCTTGGCTGAAAAATACTATGGCAGCGTGCCCGCACGGGCGGTGCCCCCGCGCAAGCCGCGTGAGGAGCCGATCCAGATGGGTGTGCGCCGGATGGACTTCAAAGCCCCGGCGGACCAGGCGTATCTGTCATTGGCCTTCAAGGTGCCCGGTGTTCATTCGCTGGAAGGAGCCCATCCCGATGACGCGGATGCGCTGGCCTTGACCGTGCTGGCGGCGGTGCTGGACGGCTACAGCGGAGCGCGGCTGGAGCGTGCGCTGACCCAGGGCGACAACCGGGTGGCCGACAGCGTGGGCGCCGGCAACGGGCTGTGGGGCCGCGGCCCGCAAACCTTCGTGCTGGAAGGCGTACCGGCGCAGGGCAAGACGGCGGCACAGGTGGAGACGGCCTTGCGCGAGCAAGTCGCCCTGGTGGCCCGCGAGGGCGTGACCGAGGCGGAACTGGCCCGCGTCAAAACCCAGTGGGTGGCCAGCCAGGTGTACAAACTCGACTCCGTGTTCAACCAGGCGCGCGAACTCGGCAGCAACTGGGTGCAGGGCCTGCCGCTGGATGCCGAAGAACGGTTGATTGCCCGTTTGCGCGCAGTCACCGCCGACCAGGTCAAGGCCGTGGCGGCCAAATATTTTGGAGACGATCAGCTCACGGTGGCGGTGTTGCTGCCCCAAGCGCTGGACAAAACCCGCAAACCCCGTACGCCCCCGCTGGGTGCCCGGCATTGATCACGCACGCCAACCTCACAATGAATACTATTAAAAAGATAGCTGCTCGCGCACTATTGACGGGGGCTATAGGCCTTTTTGTTATAAATTCCGCGCTCGCAGGCATTCCCATCGAGCATTGGACCCAAATTTCGGGCGTGCAGGTGTTTCTGGTACCAAGTCCGGCCATTCCGATGGTGGATGTTCAGATTGACTTTGACGCCGGCAGCCGCCGCGACCCGGCCAGCCAGGCCGGGCTGGCGAGCGTGACTGCCCGCATGGCCGACAAAGGCGTGCTGGCCAGTGGCACTGAGCCTGCGCTGGATGAAAACGCCTTGAGCGAAGCCTGGGCCGACCTGGGGGCCTCGTTTGGCGCGGGCGCCAGCCCGGACCGCATGAGCTTTGCGTTGCGGTCTTTGACTTACCCCGACCTGTTGGGCAAGGCCACGCAACTGGCTGCCCGGCAACTTGGCGAGCCCGCGTTTCCTGAAACCATCTGGCAGCGGGAGCGCGAAACCCTGAACGCCGCCATCAAGGAAGCCAATACCCGCCCGGCCACGCTGGCGGCACGGGCGTTCAATGCGGGGGTGTACGGCCCGCATCCTTATGGATTTGAGATGACGCAAGAGACCCTGGCCCGCATCAGCGTGGCCGACATGAAAGCGGTGTACAGCGCGCTGATTCAGCCGTGCCGGGCCAAGGTCACGGTGGTGGGCGCCGTCAACCGGGCGCAGGCCGATGCGCTGGTGACGCAGTTGTTTTCGCATCTGCTCGCCAAGACGACTGCGGCTTGCCCGGCGCTGCCCGCTGTGGCCGATGTGACACCGCTGGACAAACCGGCCGAGCAGCACATCGCCTTCGTTTCGGCACAGGCGCATGTCTTGATCGGTCAGCCCGGCTTCAAGCGCGATGACCCGGATTACTTCCCGTTGATCGTGGGTAATTACATTCTGGGCGGAGGCGGTTTTGTGTCGCGTCTGACGGAAGAAGTGCGGGAAAAGCGCGGTTTGAGTTACAGCGTGTACAGCTATTTTTCGCCCGGTCTGCACAACGGCGCCTTCACCGTGGGGCTGCAAACCCGCCCCGACCAAGCCGACAAGGCGGTGCAGGTGTCGCGCGAGGTGGTCGCCAATTTTGTGACCCACGGCCCGACCAAAACCGAACTCAAAGCCGCCAAAGACAACCTGATCGGCGGCTTTGCCCTGCGCATTGACAGCAACCGCAAGCTGCTCGACAACGTTGCCAACATCGCCTGGAACAACTTGCCGCTGGACTACCTCGACACCTGGACGCAGCAGGTGGAAAAGGTCACGGCGGCTGACATCAAGGCCGCTTTTGCACGCAAGCTGCAACCCGGAAAAATGGTGACGGTGGTGTTGGGTGCGGAGTCAGCGAAGTGAGATTCGCCTTCACCCAGCCCGTAACCCGCAGCGCTTGCGTTAAGCTTCCTTGATGAAACAAAAAAGCTCTAAAAAAATAGACCCTTCTGAGCGTCCACCCCGCCCCGTGCGTCTCAAGGTTCCGGTGAACCATGAGGTGCGCATCATCGGCGGTCAGTGGAAACGCACCAAGCTGGCGGTGGCTGACAAGCCCGGTCTGCGCCCGACCCCTGACCGCGTGCGTGAAACCCTGTTCAACTGGCTGGGTCAGGACTTGACGGGCTGGCGTTGTATCGATGCCTTTGCCGGCACCGGCGCGCTGGGCTTTGAAGCCGCTTCTCGCGGCGCCAAAGAGGTGACGCTGGTTGAGCAGGATTCGGCGCTGGTGGCGCAACTCAAGCGCGTGCAGACCCAGTTGCAGGCCAGCAACACGCAGGTGGCGCGCGGCGACGGTGTGGCTTCGCTCAAACATCTGAATTCGGCCAGCATGGATGTGGTGTTTGTGGACCCGCCTTTTGACTCGACCTTGTTTGAAGCGGCGGTGCAGGCGGCCGGCCGCGCCGTGACGCAGGATGGTTTTGTGTACCTGGAAGCGCCCGTCCGCTGGACCGATGAGCAGTTGCTGAATGCCGGGCTCCAGGTTCATCGGCACCTGAAGGCCGGTGCCGTTCACGCGCATTTGCTCAAGCGTTTGGGCTCGTCCGTCCCCGCTGCATAATGCGGCGCAAGAGCGCTGGGGGGCAAAACAGCCTCCCGGCGTGACTCCCCATCGACTGAGAGGCGAAAAAATGGCCACCAACATCATTGCGGTTTACCCCGGCACTTTTGACCCGATCACCCTTGGCCACGAAGATGTGGTGCGGCGGGCAACGCAGCTGTTTGGCCACGTGATCGTGGCCGTGGCGGCCGGGCACCATAAAAAAGCCATGTTTTCGCTGGAAGAGCGGATCGACATGGCGCGTGAGGCGGTCAAGGCCTATCCCCAGGTGCAGGTGGAAAGCTTTTCCGGTTTGTTGCGTGACTTTGTCGTGGCGCGTGGCGCCAAGGCGATGGTGCGGGGCTTGCGCGCCGTGACCGATTTCGACTATGAGTTTCAGCTTGCCGGCATGAACCGCAGCCTGATGCCCGACGTGGAAACCGTGTTTCTCACGCCCAGCGACAAGTACCAATTCATCTCCAGCACCTTCGTGCGCGAAATCGCCTCGCTGGGTGGTGAAGTCGATAAATTCGTCTCCCCCCGGGTGAATGAACGTTTGTTGGCCAAAGTGCAGAGTCAGGCGCGTCCCTGATGCGGCTTGAATTGGTTGCAGACAGGGGTATATTGACCTGTCTTCACGTCGTTTAATCCCCTTTTTAATCCGAGAAAAAAATGAAAATACTTTTGCCCGTGGATGGTTCTGCTGTTTCCCTGGAGGCCGTTCGCTGTGCCATTCGCATGGCCAAGGCGGGTCTGGAGACCAGCGTGGTGCTGGCGAATGTTCAGGAGCCGGCGACCTTGTATGAATTGGTGGTGGCGCACGACCCACAAGTGATTGAGCAGGTGAGTGCCGCCGCTGGCACGCATGCGCTGTCAGCCGCCGAGGCCTTGTTGAAGGCGGCTCATATTCCCTACCAGTGCGAAGTCGCCTCGGGTGACCCTGCCCATACCCTCATTGATATCCTGGAAAACTTTGAATGTGATCTGGTGGTCATGGGCGCCCGCGGCATGAGCACCTTGCGCAGCGCCTTTCTGGGCTCGGTGTCCAACGAAGTGCTGCATGCCGCCAACGTGCCGGTGATGATCGTCAAGCTGGACGAAACGGCCGAACTGGAAGCACTGGACAAGCTGAGCACCCCTGAGTAAAAGGCTGATCCAGCCGTGAAATCGCCATGGCGCAGGATCCTCCTCCAAGCGTGAACGAGCACTGGCATCTCCGTGATGCCCAAGAGCTGGCGCGTCAACATGGGGTAGATCCGGCCCATGGCCTGCATGAAGAAGAGGCCAACCGGCGGGCCCGGCATCATGGCCCCAACGAAATCCAGGGGCGACCGGGCCGAAGTCTGGCGGTCCAGCTGCTTGACCAGTTCAAGGATTTCATGGTTCTGGTGCTGATCGCCGCCGCCGTCATCTCCGGCGTCATTGGCGATCTGGTTGACACAGCGGCTATCCTGGTCATCGTGCTGCTGAATGCGGGCATTGGTTTTGTCCAGGCCTGGCGGGCGGACCGGGCCATGGCGGCCCTCCAGCAGTTGGCAGCCACCCACGCCACCGTGCTGCGCAGCGGACAGACTCAGGTGATTGCCGCCAGCGAACTGGTGCCGGGCGATATTGTGTTGCTGGAAGCCGGCAACCAGGTGCCTGCCGACTTGCGGCTGATCGAGATCTCCCAACTCAAAGTCGATGAATCGGCCCTGACCGGCGAATCGGTCACGGTAGAAAAACATGCCTCAACTTTGACCGGCATGGCCCACGCGCTGGGCGACCGGCTCAACATGGCGTTCAAAGGCACCACGGCGACCCACGGACGCGGGCGCGGTCTGGTGGTGGCCACCGGCATGGCGACCGAGCTGGGCAAGGTGGCGGGTCTGCTGGACCGTGACACCGACCGCAGCACGCCCCTGCAACGGCGACTGGCGGCTTTTGGCAAGCGGCTGGCGCTGGCCGTGATGGCCATTTGCGCGGTGATTTTTCTGGTCGGTGTGCTGCGCGGCGAGAACCCGGTGCTGATGATCCTGACCGCAGTCAGTCTCGCGGTAGCGGCCATACCGGAAGCCCTGCCGGCTGTTGTGACGGTGCTGTTGGCACTGGGCGCACGCCGCATGGTGTCGCAGAACGCGCTCATACGCCGTTTGCCATCGGTCGAAACCCTGGGTTCCGTGACCTTCATCTGCTCTGACAAGACCGGCACCTTGACGCAGAACCGCATGCATGCCGAGTTGCTGCTGGCCGATGGGCAGGAGTGGCGTCCTGGTCCGCCAGGCCCGGGCGGTGAACTTGCGGGGCCGCCTCATCTGGAGCTGTTGCGTGCGGCCGCCTTGTGCAATGACGCCAATCGCAACCGTGAAGGGGTGTGGCAGGGAGACCCGACTGAAACCGCGCTCACGCAAGTCGCGCTGGAAGCCGGGCTCGACAAAGCAGAACTTGAGAGCCAGTTTGAACGGGTGCAGGAACTGCCGTTCGATTCGGAGCGCAAGCGCATGAGCACCTTGCATCGGGTGCAAAACGGGTTCATCGCCTACACCAAAGGGGCGCCTGAAGCGATGATTTCCCTATGCACCTCCCAATGGCGCGCAGACGGCCCGGTGCCCCTGCAGCCGCAGGCTGTTCTGGCCGCCGCCGACGCCATGGCGGCCCAGGGCTTGCGTGTGCTGGCGCTGGCCAGTCGCTTCCATGCGACCTTGCCCACGCCGGGGGTGGGCGAACGGGTGGAATCCGGCATGAGCCTGATGGGTCTGATTGGTTTGATCGACCCCCCGCGCCCGGAAGCTGCGGTGGCGGTGCGCGACTGCATGACCGCGGGGATTACCCCGGTGATGATCACGGGCGATCATCCGGCAACCGCCTTGGCGATTGCGCGGCGGATGGGGATCGTGGCAGATGGGTACACCGACGTGCTGACGGGCGCCGATCTGGCGACGATGGAGGAGCCCGCTTTGCGCGAACGTGTGGCCACCGTGCGGGTGTATGCGCGCGTAGATCCGGCACAGAAAATCCGCATCGTCGAGGCCTTGCAGGCCCGGGGCGAGTTTGTCGCCATGACGGGGGACGGCGTGAACGATGCGCCGGCCCTCAAACGGGCCGATATTGGTGTGGCGATGGGCCGGGGTGGCACCGACGTGGCGCGCGAGGCCGCCAGTCTGGTTCTGCTGGACGATAACTTTGCCACCATCGTTGCAGCGGTGCGGGAAGGTCGGCGCATTTACGACAACATTCGTAAATTTGTCCGCTATGCGATGACGGGCAATTCAGGCGAGATCTGGACCATCTTTCTGGCGCCGATGCTGGGCTTGCCCATTCCGCTGTTGCCCATTCACATTCTGTGGGTCAACCTGGTGACGGACGGCTTGCCAGGTCTGGCGCTGGCTGCGGAGCCCGCTGAGCGCGGCATCATGCAGCGCCCCCCGCGTCCACCCCAGGAGAGTCTGTTCGCCCATGGGCTGTGGCAGCATATTCTGTGGGTCGGTTTGCTGATCGGCGGCTTGTGCCTGGGGGTGCAGGCTTGGGCCACGTCCACGGGCCACGCGCACTGGCAGACCATGGTGTTTACTGTGCTCACGCTGTCGCAGATGGCGCATGTGCTGGCGATCCGGTCTGAAACCGAATCGCTGTGGCGGCTCGGCCTAGGCTCGAACCGGCCGCTACTGGGAGCCGTACTGTTGACCTTTGCGCTGCAGATGGCCACGATTTACGTGCCCGTGCTGAATCCGATTTTCAAGACCGAGCCGCTGAGCCTGCTTGAGCTGTTGATTTGCCTTGGGGCTTCCGCGGTGGTGTTGGTGGCGGTTGAGATCGAAAAAGTCTGGCTGCGCCGCAAGCGGCAAGCTCTTTTGTCATCGATGTGATGCCGCGCCAGCGATCAGGCAGAAACCCGCGTGAACGACAGGGATGTCAGAACGCCGATAATTCGCTCCATGTTTTTCAGACTGAATACTTTTAACGATGCGGCGGGAGGCCCCTCATGGCGCTGATCATCACTGACGATTGCATCAACTGCGATGTGTGCGAGCCGGAGTGCCCGAATGAGGCCATTTTTCTGGGGCCGGAAATCTATGAGATCGACCCGCATAAATGCACCGAGTGCGTCGGTCACTTTGACGAGCCGCAGTGCGTGCAGGTGTGCCCGGTGTCCTGTATCCCCGTCAACCCGCAGTTTGTGGAAGACCAGGAAACGTTGTGGGCCAAATATCGCCGCTTGCAGCTTGAGCAGCAAAAATTGCAGCCTATTGAATAAATAAGTGGGCGATGCGCGCGGGCATCAGGCTTGACCGGCTTTCTTTTTTGTCTTTTTCTTGACGGCTGCGCTTGTTTTTTTATCGCCAGGAACCAGCGCGGTAAAAGGCTTTGGCTCTTTCTTGCGGGCGTGAAGCGTACTTCCGGTGCGCGATGCCGCCTTGGCCGTGCCTGAGTTAGCGCTTTCCGGATGGACCTGTGGCGTGTTGGTCGCCAGGTCTGCTTTTTCTTGTTTCAGTCGAGCCGTTTCCATGGCATGCGCGGCTTTGGCATCCCGGCTGGTTGCCAAATCGGTCTGTTGCTTTTGTAAAAGGCTGCGTGAGTCGTTGGTGTCGATAGCAATGCCACCAGGGCAGGGCGTCTGGCTGTAATTGTTGCCGCATTTATAGGTTTTTTCGGCCCTAGCCCCCGTCGATAAAGCGCAGGCAGCTATTAAAAATATAGCGTTAAACAGACGGCTTTGCATCGGGTTCCTCCTGTTTGATGGCGGTTGCTGAATCGAGATGGATCACAGCAGGTTTTTCCGGCTTGGGTAGCTTGGGCCTGGGCGGTTTGCTGGTGTGTATCAGCATGGTGGCTTTGTCCATT
>JAZKHK010000143.1:0-14466 GCA_040385425.1 Pseudomonadota bacterium
CGGCCCGGCGCTGAAAGCCCAGCAGCAGGCCATCCGCCTGGGCCACTGCGGCCTGCTGCCCGAGAGCCAGATCGCGCCCATGACCCGCATCCAGATCGCCCGAGACCAGGCCATGGCGCAGACCCTGCAGGCGGCCGCCGTGCCCGGCAAGACGGTGCTGCTGCTGGCCGGGGCAGGCCATGTGGACACCAGCCTGGGCATTCCGCAATATTTGCCCCCAAACTTCCAATCAAAAACGGTGCTGCTGCTTGTCGAATCGGCGCAGGCAGCTCCTAAAAGCATAGTAAATTTTGATAGCATCTGGCGTACGCCCCGCATTCCGCCGACCGACTACTGCGCGACAATCCAGCCCCAATGACCTACGCCCACATCCTCACCCTGTCTTGCCCCGACCGTCCGGGCATCGTGCATGCCGTGTCCGGCTTTTTGCTGGAGCGCGGCTGCAACATCGAAGAAGCTGGCCAGTACAACGACCCCGACACGGGTTTGTTTTTCATGCGCGTGCAGTTCGCCAGCGCGGCCATCGCCACCGCAGACCTGCGCAGCCAGCTGGCCCCGTTTGCCGAGGGCTTTGCCATGCGCTGGAGCCTGCACGACGCGGCCGCACCGGTGCGCACTGTGCTGATGGTCAGCAAGGAAGGCCATTGCCTGAACGACCTGCTGTTCCGCTGGAAAAGCGGCCTGCTGCCGCTGGACATTCGCGCCATCATTTCCAATCACCGCGAGTTTTACCAACTGGCCGCCAGCTACAACGTGCCGTTCCACCACTTGCCCGTGACGGCCGCCACCAAGGCGCAGGTCGAGGCCAAGCAGTATGAAATCATCCAGAACGAAGGTGCCGAACTGGTGGTGCTGGCGCGCTACATGCAGGTGCTGAGCGACGACCTGTGCCGCAAACTCTCAGGCTCGGCCATCAACATCCACCACTCGTTCCTGCCCAGTTTCAAGGGCGCCAAGCCTTACTACCAGGCGCATGACCGGGGCGTGAAACTGATCGGCGCCACCGCCCATTACGTGACGGCCGATCTGGACGAAGGCCCGATCATCGAGCAGGACGTGGCGCGCGTGGACCACAGCAAAACGGTGGAAGACCTGACCGCGCTGGGCCGCGATACCGAAAGCCAAGTGCTGGCCCGGGCCGTCAAATGGCACAGCGAACACCGCGTGCTGATCAACGGTCACAAGACCGTGATTTTCAAATAACAGAAGCGTCAGAAGGTCGCTGCGTGAACTTCGCGTGGCGTTTTTCCAGGAAGGCCTGCATGCCTTCCTGCGCGTCCGCCGTCATGGCCGCCGTGGCCATCAACTCAGCAGCCACCTGGTAGGCCTGCTCCTGCGGCAAGCCGACCTGCTGGTAAAAGCCCTGCTTGCCGAGGGCCTTGGACAAGGCGCTGCCCCGCGTGGCGCGGGTGATCAGCTCCAGCACGGCGGCGTCCAGCTGATCAGCAGGCACGGCCCGGTTGATCAAACCCCATTCGGCGGCGGTCGCGGCATCAATCGCGTCACCCGTAAACGCCATTTCCAGCGCCCGTTTGCGGCTCACGTTGCGGCTGACCGCCACCAGCGGCGTGTGGCAAAACAGGCCCGCCTTGCCGCCCGGAATGGCGAAACCTGCGGTGTCGGCGGCAATCGCCAGATCGCAGGTCGCCACCAACTGGCAACCGGCGGCGGTGGCCAGCGCATGCACTTTGGCAATCACCGGCTGCGGCATGGCCTGGATGGCATTCATCATGGCGGTGCAGACGGCAAACAGTTCGCGCGCCTGTTCCAGCGTGGCCCCAGCCATGTCGCCAAAGTTGTGCCCGGCGCTGAACACCGGCCCGTTGGCAGCCAGAATCACGCCGAGTGCCTCGCTTTGTGCGACCTCGCGCACGGCACGCGTCAACTCCAGCATGACATTCAGGGCCAGCGCGTTGCGCTTCTCGGGGCGGTTGAGGGTGATGGTGGTAATGCGGCCGTCAACGGTGACCAGCAAGTGTTCGTAGTTCATCCGAATATTGTGGCATTGCCGCCCCGGGCCAACGCTTACGGCGCCAAGGCACTGACAGGCTCAGCGCTGAAGAAATTGCTTGCGATACACGGTGGGCGAGGTCCCGAACGCCGCCGCAAAATGCTGGCGCATGGACACGGCAGAGCCCAGCCCCGTCACCTGCGCAATGGCGTCCATGGCGTGATCCGTCGTCTCCAGCAAACGCTGGGCGTGCGCCAGACGCTGATTGAGCAGCCACTGGCCGACCGTCACCCCCGTGAGCTGCTTGAAATACCGGGTGAAAGTGCGCCGCCCCATGGCGGCACGCTCGGACAGGGCGTCCAGGCTGTGTTCCTGGTCCAGATGATGTGTCATCCAGTCCAGCACGCGGGACAGGCGGTGATCGGCACCGGACGCCGGCAGGGTTTGTTCGATGTACTGGGCCTGACCGCCTTGCCGGTGGGGCGCCAGAACGATGCGCCGCGCCACGCGGTTGGCGACTTCAGCGCCCCAGTCACTGCGCAGCAGATGCAGGCAGCAATCCAGCCCCGCCGCGGTGCCGGCCGAGGTCACCACATCGCCCTCATCGACATACAGCACTTCCGGTTTGACCAGAATGCTCGGGTAGCGCTGGGCAAATGAGGCGGCCAGATGCCAGTGGGTTGTGGCCGCCTTGCCATCCAGCAGACCGGCATCCGCCAGCACAAAAGCGCCCAGACACAGCCCGACAATGCGTGCGCCGCGTGCGTGCGCCTGCTGCAAAGCCACCAGCAGGGCCTCGGGCGCGCGCTCCGCCGGGTCGCGCCAGGACGGCACGATCACCGTGCCAGCGCCCTCCAGACCGTCCAACCCGAAAGGCGCGCAGACCTGCACACCCGCCGTGCTGCGCAAGGGGCCACGCTCGGCGGCACACACTTTCAAATTGAACAGCGGCACCCCGGCGTCGCTTCGATCTTCGCCGAACACCACGCAAGGAACCGACAGATGAAACAGGCTGATGCCATCGAAGGCCAGCACGGCGATGGTGTTCGGATCCGGCAGCACGGGGGGATTTTTCATGGCCCGATGTTATCGAATATTGTCATTCGGGCCACTTTCGCAAAAACCGGCGGCGGCCAACAATGCATGCCATGGACGGCACGGTTGCCGCCCGCAACAAGGAAAAATCCACCATGTCCACCCCGCCACGCCGCGCCCTGCTGGTTATTGATGTCCAGAATGCCTACTTCAACGGGACCTTGCCCATTGAGTACCCGCCCGTGGCCGAGTCCTTACCCAACATCGGCCGCGCCATGGATGCAGCCCACACGGCGGGCATCCCGGTGGTGGTGATCCAGCACAAGGGATTCGGGCCCGACACGCCCGGCTGGCAACTGCACGAGGTGGTGAGCAGCCGCCCCCGTGCGCACCACATCCACAAAACCTGGCCCAGTGTGTTTACAGACACCGACCTGGCGGCCTGGCTGGCCGAACACAGCATCGACACGCTGGCCATCGTCGGCTACATGACGCAAAACTGCAATGCCTCGACCATTTTCGAGGCCCGGCATCGGAATCTGAGCGTGGAGTTTCTGGCCGACGCATCCGGCGCCGTGCCGTATGCCAACCGGGCCGGTCACGCCAGCGCGGAAGAAATTCACCGGGTCTTCAGCGTGGTGTTCGAGTCCAACTTTGCCGCCGTCGTGTGCACCTCAGAGTGGATCGCCGCAGTGGTCAGCGGCCAGACACTGCAGCGTGACAACCCCATGGCCTCGAACCAGCGGGCGCGTGACGCGGCCAGCAAAGCGCAGTCGCCGCAAACGGACTCACATTGAATGCGCGTGAAAAGCCCCGGGCTTAAGCGCGCTGGCTCGCCATGGCCTCGCCGAGCTTGATGGCGCCGGCAGGCGCCCAGGCCGGGTTGAACTTGAGCGGGCCTTTGGGGAACAGCATCACGACCGTGGAGCCCAGCAGGAAGCGGCCCATTTCCTGACCCTTTTTCAATTGCACGGGCTTGTCGTCATAGCGCCATTCGCGCAGCTTGCCGGCGCGCTCTTCGTTCACAACGCCGTGCCAGACGGTGGCCATGCTGCCAACGATGGTGGCGCCGACCAGCACCAGCACAAACGGACCGCGCGCCGACTCGAACACGCAGACCACGCGCTCGTTGCGGGCAAACAGCCCCGGCACGCCGCGCGCGGTGGTCGGGTTGACCGAGAACAGGTCGCCCGGCACATAAATCATGCGGCTCAAGCGTCCGTCACACGGCATGTGGATGCGGTGGTAGTCCTTGGGGCTCAGGTACAGCGTGGCAAAACTGCCATCGTCAAAACGGGCCGCCAGTTCGGCATCGCCGCCGACCAGCGCGGTGCTGGAGTAGTGGTGGCCTTTGGCCTGAAAAATCTGGTCTTTTTGCATCGGCCCAAACTGGCTGATGGCGCCATCGACCGGGCAGATCAGGTCGGCGCGGGCCAGCGGGCGGGCGCCGTGTTTCAGGGCGCGGGTGAAAAAGTCGTTGAACGTGGGGTAGCTGGCCAGATCGGGATGCGCCGCTTCGCTCATGTTGACGCCATAGCGGCGCACAAACCATTCGATCACGCGCGTGGTCATGGCGCCGCCACGGGCGCAGGCGATGCGCCCCGCCAACATCGTGATGGCCTGTTTCGGAATCAGGTATTGCGGCAGCACGGCAAAACGGTCGGACATGGGTGGCTACCTAAGTGAAGAATGGCCGGGATTGTACTCAGCACAAACCGGGCCTGCGGTGTGACAATGCCCCATGGCCTGACCACTTTTCCAGTCTTTCAATCTTGCGCATGAACCCTCCCGCCTATTCAAATTTGACCACCGTGTTCACGCGGCTCTACCGCTACCAGCATCTGGGTGCGCTCGCCAGTTGGGACCAGGCCACCATGATGCCGCCCAAAGGCAACGAGGCGCGCGGCGCCGCCATGGCGGAGTTGGACGTGCTGATGCACCAAACACTGACCGATGCGGCCCTGCCCGGCCTGATGGCTGCCGCCAGCCGCGAGGCGCTGGATGCCGACCAGGCCGCCAGCCTGCGTGAAATGCGGCGCGACTGGGAGAGCGCCAACCTGCTGCCGGCGCGCCTGGTGGAAGCCAAGAGCCTGGCCGGTTCGCGCTGCGAACACGCCTGGCGCACGCAGCGCAAAGCCAACGACTGGGCGGGCTTTCTCGGTAACTTCCGCGAGGTCGTCACGCTGTCGCGCGAAGAAGCGCAGTTGCTGTCCCAGGCCAAAGGCGTCAGCCCCTACGACGCGCTGATGGACAAGTTCGAGCCCGGCACGCGCAGTGCCGACATCGACCTCATTTTTACGGACCTCAAAAGCTGGTTGCCGGACCTGATTACCCGAGTTCGCCAGCAACAAGCAGGCGACACCGTGATCCCCGCACAAGGCCCGTTTGCCATCGAGCAACAACGGGCACTGGGGCTGGAGATCATGGGTCTGCTGGGCTTTGACTTTGCCGCCGGCCGGCTCGACAGCTCGGCCCATCCGTTTTCCGGCGGGGTGCCCGAAGATGTGCGCATCACCACGCGCTACGGCGAAGACGATTTCACGCGCAGCCTGATGGGCATCGTGCATGAAACCGGCCACGCGCGCTACGAGCAGAACCTGCCGCGCGACACCGTGCACCTGCCGGTCGGCCGGGCGCGTTCCATGGGCATCCATGAAAGCCAAAGCCTGTCGTTCGAAATGCAACTGGGCCGTAGCTCGGCGTTCTTGAGCCTGATATCGCCGCTGCTGAAAAAACACCTGGGCGAGCAGCCGGCGTTTGAGGCCAGCAACCTGGCGCGCCTGTTCAGCCGCGTCCAGCCCGGCTTGATCCGGGTCGATGCCGATGAGCTGACTTACCCGGCGCACATCATCCTGCGCTACGAGATTGAGCGCGCCCTGATCGACGGCGAGATCGAGCCGCAGGACATCCCCGCGCTGTGGGACGACAAGATGATGGCCTACCTGGGCCTCGATACCCGTGGCAACTACACCAACGGCTGCCTGCAGGACATCCACTGGACCATGGGCAGTTTTGGCTACTTTCCCAGCTACACGCTGGGCGCCATGTACGGCGCGCAGTATTTCGCCGCGATCCGACAAGCCCATCCCGATCTCGACGCCCGCGTGGCGGCGGGCGATTTGTCACCGATTTTTGACTGGCTGGCCACCCACATCTGGCATCAGGCCAGCCGCTGGGAAACCAAGGAGCTGGTACAACGCGCCACCGGCGAAGCCCTCAACCCGCGCCACTTTCGCACCCATCTGGAACACCGCTACACCGTATGACTGCTGCCCGCATTCCCCCCATTCAATGCCTGTTGACCTTCGAGGCGCTGGCCCGCCTGCGCAGCGTGACGCAGACCTCGGAAGAGCTGTGCGTGACGCCCAGCGCGGTCAGCCACCGCGTGAAACAGTTGGAGCAAATCATCGGCACCAAGCTGTTCGGGCGCGCCGATTTTTCACTCACGGTGGAAGGCATCGAGTACCTGGCGCATGTGCGCGAAGGGCTGACCATGCTGCAAAAGTTCCCCAGTTCCGCCGCAGCCCCCGGCAAGCGCAAGCTGCGCCTGGCCGTGACGCCCACGTTTTCGCGCTCGATCCTGCTGCCGCGCCTGCGCCAGTTCACCGACGCCTATCCCGAGATTGATGTGACCTTGCAGGTCTCCATTCCCCTGCTCGACGTGGTGGCCGAAGATGCCGACCTGGTGATCCGCTTTGGCACCGGCCGCTATGCCGACATGGAGCATGTGTGCCTGATGAAGGACGAAGTCACCCCGATGGCCTCGCCCGGCTATGTGCGCGAGCATGGCCCGTTTGTGGTGCCGGAAGACCTGGAGGGCGAGGCCCTGCTGCGCAGCCCGCTGGAGCCCTGGCGCACCTGGTTTGCCGCCCATGACCTGGACTGGCCCGAACCGGTGGACGGCTCGCAGTTCAACGACATTGGCCTGCTGTGCGATGGCGCCGCCGCCGGCATGGGCGTGGGGCTGGTGCGCCTGAAGCTGGGTGCCCCCTGGCTGGAAAATGGCACGCTGGTGCGCCTGTTTGAACGCAACGTACCGAGCCCGCACGCCCACTACCTGTGCTGGCGCACCGGCATGATGGACCGCTGGGAGTGCGCGGCGTTTGCCGAATGGCTGAAAAAGAGCGTGACCTGATTTTTATGGATGAAATTGGCCTCTAGCCCTCGTAAATAGTGCCTTAGTAGCTATTTAAAAAATAGCAATTTAGAGCGGCGAAGCATCCCGCGCCTGAATGCGGTTGCTGGACATCGTCCGCCACGGGTCCTGCGAACCCGCCATGAGGGGCACCGCCTCATGCAACCCTTGTTCATTTAGGGTTAACCCCTGTACGTGGTTATTATCCGGCGATCAAGTTCAGCACGAAAGTTTCTCCATGCGTACGTATTTTGTAGCAGCGTCCCAGCCCAATATTGGTCTCACCTCGGTTTCTCTCGGTCTCGTACGGGCACTGCAACGGCGTGGACTCAAGGTGGCGTTTGTCAAGCCAGTCACCAAGCACACACCGGACACCGAGCCTTCGGTGCTGTTTGCACGCAGCATCTGCCATATCGAGAACTGCCCCGATCCCTTGCTGATGAGTCTGGTGTCGCAGCAAGTGACCAGCGGCAAGACGGACGAGCTCCTGGAAGAGGTGGTCAGCCTGACCATGTCCGCAACGGTGGGGGCCGATGTGCTGGTGATCGAGGGCATCCATGCCGATCCGAGCCGTTATTTCATTCCCCGCCTGTCGTCGGATATCGCCCGCAGCCTGCAGGCCGAAGTGGTGGTGGTCGCCAGTGGAGGGGACGCCGAGGGCATCCTCCATGCCCAGGAGCGCATTGCCTACACCCGCAGCAACGGACACCGCGTGGCAGGGGTCATCTTCAACCACGCCAACAAGGACTTTGATGCGACCGCCGTGGCCAGCCAGCTGCAAGGCGCGCCGATCTGGGGCGTGGTCCACGAGAATGCGTCCTTGGCGGCACCGCGCACGATTGATGTGGCCCGCCATTTGGGCGCACAGGTCATTATCGAAGGCGATATGGCGACGCGGCGCGTGCTGGAGACGGTTCTTGCCGGTCGATCTGCGTCGGAAGTCATTCCGCGCTTGAAACCGGGCACCTTGGTGATCAGCACCGGCGACCGCGACGACATCATGCTGGCCACGGCTTTGGCCGCCAGCAATGGCATTGAGCTGGCGGGTTTGCTGCTGACGCATAACAGCTTCATCAGTCCTCGCATTGAGCGTTTTGGTTCACGCGGCTTCCATGGCGGGCTGCCGGTCTTGCGCACCGAAGGCGACAGTTATGAAACTGCGGCCCGTATCAGCCGCTTGCCACTGGCCGTGCCGCAAGACGACAAGGCGCGTATGGATGCGGTGGTTGACAGCGTGGCGGAGCAACTGGACCCCGCAGCAATCTGCGTCGGACTGGACCTGGCTGCATCAATGCGCACGCCCCCCCCGGCCTTCCGTTACCAGTTGATCCAAAAAGCGCGTGCGGCCAACAAACGCATCGTGTTGCCGGAAGGCGATGAACCGCGCACGATCCGGGCGGCGGTGATCTGTACCGAGAAAGGCATCGCACGCTGCGTGCTGCTCGGTAAACGCGAGGTGATCCAGTCGGTTGCCGACGCGCTGGGCATCGAGTTGCCGCCAGGACTTGAGATTCTGGAACCCCAAAAAATAGTCGGGGACTACATCGCGCCGATGGTGGAAATGCGCAAGAGCAAGGGCATCACGCCGGTGCAAGCCGTGGCGGCATTGGAAGACTCGGTGATGCTGGGCACCATGATGCTGGCACTGGGCGAGGTGGACGGGCTGGTAAGCGGGGCCGTGCACACCACGGCCAGCACGGTGCGCCCAGCACTGCAACTGATCAAGACGGCACCGGGCTCCTCGCTGGTGTCGTCCTGCTTCTTCATGCTGATGCCGGACCAGGTTCTGGTGTACGCCGATTGCGCGATCAACCCCGACCCGACGGCCCAGGAGCTGGCCGAGATTGCCAAGCAGAGCGCCGACAGCGCACGCGCCTTTGGCATCGACCCCAAGGTGGCGATGATCAGCTACAGCACCGGGGCCTCAGGCTCGGGGGACGACGTGGAGAAGGTCCGCGCCGCCACCGAACTGGCCAAGGCGCGTTGGCCGGACCTGGTGATTGACGGCCCGATGCAGTACGACGCCGCCACCGTGCGCGATGTGGCGGCGCAAAAGGCGCCCAACAGCGCCGTAGCGGGGCAGGCCACGGTGTTCGTCTTCCCGGATCTCAATACCGGCAATACGACTTACAAGGCGGTTCAGCGTTCGGCCAACGTGGTGTCGGTAGGCCCGATGCTGCAGGGCTTGCGCAAACCCGTGAACGACCTGTCGCGCGGCGCGCTGGTCGATGACATCGTGTTCACCATCGCGCTGACCGCCATTCAGGCCGAGGCCATGGCGGTCAGTACGGATCTCGCCAAAGAACTCAAGCAGGATTAATCGACAAACCACTGGTTTTTTGGAGAAAATACAAGCAAAATTGGCCTCTAGCCCCTATGGATAGTGCCCGGGCAGCTATTAAATTTGTAGCTAACCAGGCACTTTTCATTTTCACGCTGGTTTGGAAAAATCTTCATGCCTGTCATCGCGGATTCGCTCTACAGTTAAACCCCTTCGTTTATTTGACGTGTGAACCCGCCCATGAATGCACCCATGCCGACCCAAGAGCAAGAGTTGCTACAAAAATCAGAGCTGCAAGCCAAGGTAGTACGGGGGCTAGAGGCTCATTTACCTTCACATGCCCTGCTCTGGCAGCGCGAAGACACGACCCCCTTTGAATGCGACGGGCTGACCGCCTACCGGCAACGTCCGCTGGTGGTGGCCCTGCCTGAAACGCTGGCCCAGGTGCAGGCGGTGCTGCGCACCTGCCACGCGATGAACGTGCCGGTGGTGGCACGCGGCGCTGGCACAGGTTTGTCGGGCGGCGCCATGCCGCACCGGCTGGGGGTCACGCTCTCGCTGGCCAAGTTCAACCAGATCGTCAAGATCGACCCACTGGCCCGCACCGCCGTCGTGCAATGCGGCGTGCGCAACCTGGCCATCAGCGAGGCGGTGTCCAAGTTCGGCCTCTATTACGCGCCCGATCCGTCGAGCCAGATTGCCTGCACCATCGGCGGCAACGTGGCGGAAAACTCCGGCGGCGTGCACTGCCTGAAATATGGGCTCACGCTGCACAACATCCTCAAAGTCAGCGGCTTCACAATGGAAGGCGAGCCGGTGGCGTTCGGCTCCGACGCGCTCGATGCGCCGGGTTACGACCTGATGAGCATCGTGATCGGCTCCGAAGGCATGCTGGCCGTCACCACCGAAGTCACCGTCAAACTGATCCCCAAGCCGCAACTGGCGCGCTGCATCATGGCCAGTTTCGACGACATCCGCAAAGCCGGCGACGCGGTGGCGGCGGTGATTGCCGCCGGCATCATCCCGGCCGGGCTGGAGATGATGGACAAACCGATGACGGCCGCGGTGGAAGACTATGTGCACGCCGGTTACGACCTGACGGCGGAAGCGATTTTGCTGTGCGAGAGCGACGGCACGCCGGAAGAAGTGGAAGAAGAAATTGGCCGCATGAGCGCGGTGCTGCGCACGCACGGCGCCACCGCCATTGCCGTGAGCCAGAACGAAGCCGAGCGGCTCAAGTTCTGGAGTGGCCGTAAAAATGCTTTTCCGGCCAGCGGGCGCATCAGCCCGGACTACATGTGCATGGACTCCACCATTCCCAGGAAACGCCTGGCCGACATCCTGCTGGCGATCCAGCAAATGGAGAAAAAGTACCAGTTGCGCTGCGCCAATGTGTTCCATGCCGGCGACGGCAATCTGCACCCGCTGATCTTGTTCGATGCCAACGACCCGGACCAGCTGCACCGCTGCGAGCTGTTTGGCGCCGACATCCTGGAAACCAGCGTCGCCATGGGCGGCACCATCACCGGCGAGCATGGCGTAGGGGTGGAAAAACTCAACTCGATGTGCGTGCAGTTCAGCGCTGCCGAGAACGAGCAGATGTTCGGCGTCAAGCGCGCGTTTGATGCGAAGAGCCTGCTCAACCCCGGCAAGGTGATTCCGACACTGAACCGTTGCGCCGAATACGGCAAGATGCTGGTGCGCGGCGGGCAGATCAAGCACCCGGACTTGCCCCGGTTTTAGGAGACGCGCCTCATGATGGGACTCCGTGGCCTGGCCTGGTTGCTGGCACTGCAATCCGTAGGAGAGCTGCTGGCGCGCGGCTTGGCCCTGCCCTTCCCCGGCCCGGTGGTCGGCATGCTTTTGCTGCTGCTGGCCCTGCAGGTGCCGGCCGTGCGCGAGCCGGTGGCGGCGTGTGCCAATTTTCTGCTGTCGCACCTCTCGCTGCTGTTTGTGCCGGTGGGCGTGGGGGTGATGACGCACCTGGGGCTGGTGAGCCAATACGGGGTGCGCATGCTGGTCGTGATCGTGCTGTCCACCTGGATCGGTTTGGGCGTTACCGTGCTGACCTTGCATTGGCTCGGACGAGGTCGCCATGGCTAATTTTGTCGAACTCTGGGTTTATCTTTCAGCCACACCGCTGTTCGGCCTGACCGCCACGCTGGTGGTCTATGTACTGGCCCAAGCAGCCTATGCGCGGCTGAAGCAGGCACCCTGGGCCAACCCGGTGCTGTGGACTGTGGTCACGATAGCGAGCGTGCTGCTAGTCACCGGCGTGAGCTACCCGACGTATTTTGCGGGCGCGCAATTCATCCACTTTTTGCTAGGCCCGGCGGTGGTGGCGCTGGCTTGGCCGCTGTGGCAGCGGCGGGCCGAGTTGCGCCAGCGCTGGCTGGTGTTGTTGCTGGGCGCGCTGGCAGGTGGCGCGGCGGCCAGTGGTTCGGCATTGGCATTGGGCTGGGCTTTCGGTTTGCCGCTGGAAGTGGTGTTGTCGCTGGCGCCCAAATCGGTTACTGCACCCGTTGCCATGGGGATTGCCGACAAGATCGGCGGAATTCCCGCGCTGGCGGCGGTGTTTGCGGTCGTGACCGGCATGGTGGGCGTGCTGAGCGGCAAATACCTGTTTGATGCGCTCAAAATCCCCACCGATTCAAGTGGCTGGATGGCACGCGGTTTTGCGCTGGGCACCGCCGCCCACGGCATCGGCGCGGCCCGCGCGCTGCAAGTCAATGACGATGCCGGCGCCTATGCCGGGTTGGCGTTGGGCCTGCAAGTGCTGCTGGCCTCGCTGCTGATACCGCTGGCGTTTCGCTTGTTTTAAAAGCTAGTGCCGGGTGATCCGCAGTCCCGGTTCGTCATCGGCCAGTATCTGCTCGGCCCACTTGGCCAGCTTGCCCGTATCGGCACGCAACACTTCTTGCTTGACGGCCAGAATTTGCGCCGGATGCATGGAGAAACTGCGCAGTCCCATGCCCAGCAACAGACGGGTCAAGGCGACGTCGCCCGCCATCTCGCCGCACACGCTGACATGCTTGCCCTGGGCATGGCCTTCGGCAATGGTGCTCGCCACCAGACGCAGCACGGCCGGGTGCATCGGGTCGTACAAATGGGCCACCGACTCATCGGCGCGGTCAATCGCCAGCGTGTACTGGATCAGGTCGTTGGTGCCGATGGACAGAAAATCAAAATACTTCAGGAACACCTTGAGCGTGAGCGCTGCCGCCGGGATCTCGATCATGGCGCCGATCTTGACCGGACCGTAGGCAATGCCCCGGTTGTCGAGCTGCACGCGGGCATGGTCAATCAGGGCCATGGTCTGGCGGATTTCGCTGGCATGCACCAGCATGGGAATCAGCAGATTGGCCTGGCCATGGGCGGCAGCACGCAAAATCGCCCGCAACTGCGTCAGGAACATGGCCGGGTCGGCCAGACTCCAGCGGATGGCGCGCAAGCCCAGTGCCGGGTTCAGGTGGGCGTCGTCCTGCATCGCCTTGTCCAGCGGCTTGTCGGCGCCGACATCGACTGTGCGGATCGTCACCGGCAAGCCCTCCATGCCTTCGATGGCGCGCTTGTAGGCCTGGTATTGCTCTTCTTCGTTCGGCAGCTTGCCCTGGCGGCCCATGAACAGAAATTCACTGCGGAACAAGCCCACGCCCACGGCACCGGCCTTGACGGCGGACAGCGCATCTTCCGGCATTTCAATGTTGGCCAGCAGCTCGATTTTTTGACCGTCCAGCGTGACCGCCGGGGTGTGCAGCAAGCGGCTCAGGCGGCCGCGGTCCAACTCGTGCTGGCGCTGCTTGAAACCGTACTCGGCCAGGATGATGGGCGACGGGTCCACCACCACCACACCGGCGTCGCCGTCGATGATGACCCAGTCGTCCTGGCGCACCAGCTGGCTGGAGAGACGCGCACCCACCACCGCCGGAATGTCCAGGCTGCGGGCGACGATGGCGGTGTGCGAGGTCTTGCCGCCCACGTCGGTGATGAAACCGGCAAACACGCTTTGCTTGAACTGCAGCATGTCGGACGGCGACAGGTCGTGCGCAATCAAAATCAGCGGCACGTCCACGGTGTCGTCGAGCAGCAGATCCTGTTGCGATTTTTTGCGGACCGTCCGGCTGGCAGTTTGCGCCACCGGCGAAGCTGCGCCCATCATGGCGCGCAACACCTTTTCGGTGATTTGCTCCAGGTCGGCCTTGCGCTCGCGCAGATACTCGTCCTCCATCTCGTCGAACTGGCGGGCGATCACTTCAAGTTGTGTCGTCAGCGCCCATTCCGCGTTGTAGAGCCGGTCCGTGATCCAGTGTTTGACGCCGCTGATCAGGTCGTCATCATTGAGCAGCATCAGGTGCACGTCCAGCAGCGCGGTCAGCTCATGCGGCGCTTCTTTGGGGCCCATGTGCGCAATGCTGGCTTGCAGACGGTGGATTTCGTCGGCCACCGCGTTGCGCCCGACGCGAACGCGGTCAATCTCGGATTCAACCTGATGGGCCTCGATAAAGTAATGCGCGACATCCACCCGGCTGGAAGCGACCAGCACCGCGCGCCCAATGGCGATGCCCCGGGCAACCGCCAGACCGTGGATGGAAAAGGTCATTCACCTTCTCCGAATTTATCGGCAATCAGCGCCAGGATCGCTTCCATGGCTTCCTGCTCGCGGGCGCCATCGGTCTCGACGTCCACCGTGCTGCCCATGCCGGCGGCCAGCATCATGACCCCCATGATGCTCTTGGCGTTGACGCGCCGCTCGCCCTTGGCCATCCAGACCTCGCACGGGTAACTGCCAGCCAGCTTGGTCAATTTGGCCGAGGCACGCGCATGCAGGCCCAATTTATTGTTGATGGTCGTGGTTGCTTTGATCATTTTTCTTTCTAATCTGGTTTTGGGGTGCCGTCACCGCCACCGACATGACGCCCTGGGTGCCACCAGCCATGGCCCGCGCCACCAGGGAGTCAAGCAGTTCATGGCGGTAAGTGACGGTGCGCAATAGCATGGGCAAATTGACCCCTGCTATCAATTTCGAATTCAAACCGTCAACCATTTTTTGTGCCGCGTTACAGG
>JAZKHK010000144.1:0-5126 GCA_040385425.1 Pseudomonadota bacterium
TTAGGTCCTGACGTCCGCAAGGATGTGGGGGTTCGAGTCCCCCCCCGCGCACCACGTTTAATTATTTGCGGGACAGCCTGCAGTCGCGAAGCGACAAGCGCTGTCTCCAACTATTTTGGAGAATTTGAATGGCTGTTACCGTTGAAACCCTGGAAAAGCTGGAACGAAAAATCACACTGACCTTGCCTGTGGGCCTGGTTCAGTCTGAAGTTGCAGCGCGTTTGAAAAAAATCGCACGCACCACCAAGATGGACGGTTTCCGTCCAGGCAAAGTGCCCATGAACGTGGTGACGCAGCGCTACGGCTACTCGGTTCACTACGAAGTGATGAACGACAAGGTGGGCGAGGCTTTTGCCGTTGCTGCCAACGAAGCCAAGCTGCGTGTTGCCGGTCAGCCCCGTATCACTGAATCAGAAGCTTCGCCTGAAGGCGAAATGGCGTTTGATGCGGTGTTTGAGGTCTATCCAGACGTCAAAATCGGTGATCTGAGCACCGCTGAAGTTGAAAAACTCACAGCCGAAGTCACTGACAGCGCGATCGACAAGACTCTGGACATCCTGCGCAAGCAGCGCCGTACCTTTGCCCAGCGCGCCCATGACGCCGCCGCGCAAGACGGTGACCGCGTGACGGTTGACTTTGAAGGCAAGATTGACGGCGAAGCTTTCGCCGGCGGCAAGGCTGAAGACTTCCAGTTCATCGTGGCCGACGGTCAGATGCTCAAGGAATTTGAAGATGCCACCCGTGGCATGAAGGCTGGCGAAAGCAAGACTTTCCAGTTGGCATTCCCCGCTGAGTACCACGGCAAGGACGTGGCCGGTAAAACTGCTGACTTCATGGTCACGGTCAAAAAAATCGAAGCCGCCCATTTGCCTGAAGTGAACGAAGCCCTGGCCAAGTCCCTTGGCATTGCCGATGCGACGGTAGAAGGTTTGCGCGCTGACATCAAGAAAAATCTGGAACGCGAAGTCAAGTTCCGTCTGCTGGCTCGCAACAAAGCTGCCGTCATGGATGCTTTGGTGTCGAAAGCTGAACTCGATTTGCCCAACACCAGCGTGCAGGCAGAAATCGGCCGTTTGCTCGAAGGCGCTCGCGCTGACCTGAAGCAACGCGGCATCAAGGATGCCGACAAGGCCGAGATTCCTGATGACGTGTTCCGTCCCCAAGCTGAGCGCCGCGTGCGTCTGGGCTTGGTGGTGGCCGAGTTGGTTCGTGCCAATTCGCTGCAAGCCAAGACCGAGCAGATCAAGACACATATTGAAGAGCTGGCTGCCAGCTACGAAAAGCCAGCCGATGTGATGCGCTGGTATTACAGCGACAACAATCGCCTGGCTGAAGTTGAAGCCATCGTGATTGAAAACAATGTGACCGATTTCGTGTTGGCGCAAGCCAAGATTAACGAGAAGACCGTGACCTTTGATGAGTTGATGGCTCAAAATTAATGTAAATACCGCTTGAGGCGGCTGCAATGGGGCTGGTGCCAGACTTGTAGTCTTGCATTTAAGCCCCATTCTCTTTATGGTGCTTATTTTTTAGGTACAGTCACTCAATATTTGGAGAGAACATGAACGTGCGATTTGGTGCAATGGATACCCAAGCTTTAGGCATGGTGCCTATGGTGATTGAACAATCAGGTCGTGGCGAGCGGTCGTATGACATTTATTCGCGTCTGCTCAAAGAGCGCGTGATTTTCCTGGTGGGCCCGGTGAATGACTATGTGGCCAATTTGGTGGTGGCCCAGTTGTTGTTTCTGGAAAGCGAAAATCCTGACAAGGATATTTCTTTCTATATCAACTCGCCCGGTGGCTCGGTCAGTGCCGGCATGGCGATTTATGACACCATGAACTTCATCAAGCCGGAAGTTTCCACTCTATGCACGGGCATGGCGGCCAGTATGGGCGCCTTTTTGCTGGCAGCCGGAGCCAAAGGAAAACGTTTTTCCTTGCCCAACTCCAAAGTCATGATTCACCAGCCTTCCGGCGGCAGTCAAGGCCAGGCGACCGAAATTGAGATTCAAGCCCGTGAGATTTTGAAGACACGCGAGCAGCTCAATAAGATCTTGGCGGAACGCACCGGTCAACCGCTGGAACGCATTGAGCGTGACACCGAGCGCGACTATTACATGTCGGCCGAGGAATGTGTGACATATGGCTTGATCGACAAGGTCATTGCAAAACGGGCGTAAAAAGCTCATGGCGTAGGTCGTAGAGACTTTTGTTGCGATCGCGGTGTTTTCTATCAAGGAAGACACCGTTTTTATTTGGTTATCATTCGGAAAAATTCCGAAGGGGCGTAGTTCACATGGCCGAAAAAAAAGGCTCTTCCAGCGAAAAAACTCTTTATTGCTCTTTTTGCGGCAAAAGCCAGCATGAAGTCAAGAAGCTCATCGCTGGCCCGTCCGTATTTGTCTGTGACGAATGCATTGATCTTTGCAATGAAATCATTCGTGATGAATTGCCTGCGACCACCGAAGCGCGGGGCGCCGGTGATGAGTTGCCAACGCCTGCGGAGATCAAGGCCAATCTGGACAGCTATGTCATTGGTCAGGAACCCGCCAAGCGGACGCTGGCGGTGGCGGTTTACAACCATTACAAACGATTGAAGCACAAAGAAAAAGCTCGCAAGGATGATGTCGAGCTGACCAAGAGCAATATTTTGCTGATCGGACCGACGGGTTCTGGCAAAACCTTGCTGGCTCAAACGCTGGCACGCATGCTGGATGTCCCTTTTGTGATGGCCGATGCCACCACGTTGACGGAAGCCGGTTATGTCGGGGAAGACGTCGAAAATATCGTGTTGAAGTTGCTGCAAAGCTGCAATTACGAAGTGGAGCGGGCGCAGCGCGGCATTGTTTATATTGACGAAATCGACAAGATTTCCCGCAAATCAGACAATCCATCCATCACGCGCGATGTGTCGGGCGAAGGCGTCCAGCAGGCATTGCTCAAGTTGATTGAGGGCACCATGGCCAGCGTACCTCCGCAAGGCGGGCGCAAGCACCCGAATCAGGATTTCGTTCAGGTCGATACGACCAATATTCTGTTTATTTGTGGTGGTGCGTTTTCTGGCCTCGAGAAGGTGATCGACAACCGGACAGAGTCTTCTGGCATTGGCTTTGGCGCTACGGTTAAAAGCAAGGAGCAGCGCAGTCTCACTGAAGTCTTTAAAGAAGTCGAACCGGAAGATTTGATCAAGTTCGGCTTGATTCCTGAACTCGTGGGTCGTATGCCGGTGGTAGCCACTCTGGCTGAACTCAGTGAAGATGCGCTGGTGCAGATTTTGACGGAGCCTAAAAACGCCTTGGTCAAGCAGTACAGCAAGCTGTTGGCCATGGAAGGTGTCGATCTTGAAATCCGTCCTTCAGCCTTGAAGGCGATTGCCAAAAAAGCGCTTGCCCGAAAGACTGGCGCCCGCGGTTTGCGGTCGATCCTGGAGCTGGCATTGATTGACACTATGTACGAGTTGCCCAACACGTCCAATGTCGACAAAGTCGTGGTGGATGAGTCCACCATCGATGAAAACAAGCCGCCTTTGCTCGTTTATCGCGAAGCTGCCAAGAAGGCTTGATCTAGCCTGTTTTTACGGGCGTTTATTCAAATTTGAGACTTTTGTCTCAGTCAATAATCAAGTGCGGGTTGAAAACCCGCACTTCTGATCCATATTCAACAGGTAACAAAAAGGTTCCCCCATGTCTGGTCATACCCAACTGCCTGCTACCCCCCTTGATTTGCCACTGTTGCCTTTGCGCGATGTGGTCGTTTTTCCGCACATGGTCATTCCACTTTTTGTGGGCCGGCCCAAGAGCATCAAAGCCCTCGAAGCGGCCATGGAGTCCGACCGCCGCATCATGCTGGTCGCTCAAAAGGCTGCGGCCAAAGATGATCCTTTGGTGAGCGATATGTTTGATGTTGGTTGTGTCTCAACCATCCTGCAAATGCTCAAATTGCCTGATGGCACGGTGAAGGTATTGGTCGAAGGGCAGCAACGCGCGCGCGTCAACAAGATCGAAGATGGTGAGTTGCATTTTTCAGCGAACGTGACGCCGGTTGAAGCGGTCACAGAACCCGAAGCTAAACCTCGCGGCAAAGCCAGTGAAGTTGAGGCCTTGCGCCGTGCCGTGATGCAGCAGTTTGACCAGTACGTCAAACTCAACAAAAAGATTCCTCCTGAGATTCTCACGTCGATTTCAAGCATTGATGATGCGGGTCGTTTGGCCGACACCATCGCCGCCCATTTGCCGCTGAAACTTGATAACAAGCAGGCTGTTCTCAACATCTCCAGTGTCAAGGAGCGTCTCGAAAACCTGTTTGAACAAATAGAACGAGAAGTTGACATTCTGAATGTGGACAAAAAAATCCGTGGCCGCGTTAAACGGCAGATGGAGAAAAATCAGCGCGATTTTTACCTGAATGAGCAAGTCAAAGCCATCCAGAAAGAACTGGGTGAAGGTGAAGACGGTGCTGATATCGACGAGATCGAGAAAAAGATCAAGTCCGCCAAGATGCCTAAAGATGCTCTTAAAAAGGCGGAGGCAGAACTTAAAAAACTCAAGCTCATGTCACCCATGTCGGCCGAGGCCACTGTGGTGCGCAATTACATCGATGTATTGACAGGTCTTCCCTGGGCGGGCAAGACCAAGATCAAGCATGACCTGGGTAATGCAGAAAAAGTGCTACGGTCTTGATCGGGTAAAAGACCGCATTCTCGAATATCTGGCAGTGCAGCAGCGTGTTGAAAAAGTCAAGGCGCCAATTTTGTGTCTGGTGGGGCCTCCGGGCGTGGGTAAAACCTCGCTGGGCCAGTCCATTGCCAAGGCTACCGGGAGAAAATACATTCGCATGGCGCTGGGCGGCATGCGTGACGAAGCTGAAATCCGTGGCCATCGTCGCACGTACATTGGCGCGATGCCTGGCAAAGTGCTGCAAAACTTGTCTAAGGTAGGGACGCGTAACCCGCTGTTTTTGCTGGACGAAATAGACAAACTGGGTACCGACTTCCGTGGCGATCCGTCGAGCGCTCTGTTGGAAGTATTGGATCCTGAGCAAAATCACAAATTTGGCGACCACTATGTCGAAGTTGACTTTGATCTGAGCGACGTCATGTTCGTGGCCACATCCAACTCCATGAAC
>JAZKHK010000144.1:5136-6196 GCA_040385425.1 Pseudomonadota bacterium
GCCTGTCGGGGTACACCGAAGATGAAAAAACCAGTATTGCCATCAAGTATTTGCTGCCCAAGCAGCTCACAAATAATGGTGTCAAGGAAGAAGAACTGCTGGTCAGTGACGAAGCTGTGCGAGACATCGTTCGTTATTACACCCGCGAGGCAGGTGTGCGTTCGCTGGAGCGTGAACTCTCCAAAATTTGCCGCAAGGTGGTCAAGGGTTTACAACTCAAAAAGATGGTTCCGCAAGTCAAGGTGACTGTCGATAACCTCAATGAATTTTTGGGTGTTCGCAAGTTTACTTATGGTCGTGCTGAAGAACAAAACCAGGTGGGACAAGTGGTGGGCCTGGCCTGGACTGAAGTCGGTGGGGATCTGCTGACGATTGAAGCTGCCATGATGCCTGGCAAAGGGGTCATTTCGCGCACCGGTTCGCTGGGCGATGTGATGAAAGAGTCGGTAGAAACTGCACGCACCGTGGTGCGCAGTCGCTCGCGTCGCCTGGGGATTGCGGACGAATTTTTCGAGAAAAAAGATATTCACATCCACGTACCCGATGGCGCTACGCCCAAGGATGGTCCCAGTGCCGGTGCGGCGATGACGACGGCTTTTGTCTCCGCCATGACGGGTATTGCGGTGCGCGGTGATGTTGCCATGACTGGCGAAATCACCTTGCGCGGCGAAGTGACTGCGATTGGCGGCTTGAAAGAAAAGCTGCTCGCAGCTTTGCGCGGCGGCATCAAGACAGTCATCATCCCTGAAGAAAATGCCAAGGATCTGCAGGATATTCCCGAGAACGTGAAAAACGGTCTTGAAATCGTTCCTGTGCGCTGGATCGACAAGGTATTGGAAATTGCATTGGAGAAAATGCCAACGCCTTTACCGGAAGACGAGTTGGTGGTCGCTGTTGCAAAAGTTGCAGTACCTGCGCCAGAATTACTCGGATCTGTTAAACACTGAATTCATTTCACGTTGAATTCAAAAAAGCCTTCATAAATACGCTATAATTTGAGGCTTGAAACGCGGGAGTAGCTCAGTTGGTAGAGCGCAACCTTGCCAAGGTTGAGGTCGAG
>JAZKHK010000145.1:0-5313 GCA_040385425.1 Pseudomonadota bacterium
AACAAAGGGGGCAGTCCTCTAAGACACCCCCATCAAAACTGGTCAGCCAGTTATTTTAACCTGCTGCGGGAACCTCCTTGCGGACCCGGAACCAGGCCGCGTACATGGCCGGCAAAGCCAACAGGGTCAGCACCGTGGCGACGACCAGGCCGCCCATGATGGCCACCGCCATCGGCCCCCAGAAAACCGACCGCGACAGGGGAATCATCGCCAGCACGGCCGCAGCGGCGGTCAGCACGATCGGGCGGGCTCGCCGCACTGTGGACTCCACCACCGCATCCCACGCCGGGATGCCTTTGGCGCGATCCTGCTCAATCTGGTCAATCAAAATAACCGAGTTGCGCTGGATCATGCCCATCAGGGCAATCACGCCCAGCAGCGCAACAAAGCCAAACGGACGATCAAGCACCAGCAAAGCGCCGGCCACCCCCGCAATACCCATCGGACCGGTCAGGAACACCAGCACGGCCCGGCTGAAGCTGTGCAACTGCAGCATCAGCAAGGTAAAGGTGATGAACAGCATGATGGGCACGCCCGCAGCAATCGAGGCCGAGCCTTTGGAGCTTTCCTCCACCGCGCCCGCCACCTCGATGCGGTAGCCTGTCTGTCCCGCGGCGACCCACTTGGCCTCCAGCGCCTTCAGCGCTGGCAGCAATTCGTTGGTCACCGTGGCGCCCTGCAGCCCTTCGACCACATCGCTTTGTACCGTGATGGCGTAGTCGCGGTTCTCGCGCCACATCACGCCGGGCTCCCAGGTGAAGACCGGCTTGGCGATTTGCGTCAACGGTATCGACCGGCCCGAAGCCGTCGGCAAATAGGCGTTGCCGATGTCGCTGATGGCATTGCGCTCATCCAACGACTGGCGCAGCACGATATCGATCAACTTGTCGCCTTCGCGGAACTGGCCCACCGTCGAGCCCGCCAGCAAGGTGCGTGCACCCTGCGCGATCGACTGGCTGGTCACACCCAATGCGCGTGCTTTGGACTGATCGACTTCGAGGCGGATCACCTTCACCGATTCGTTCCAGTTGTCATTCACACCCCGGGTGTTGGGGCTGGCGCGCATAGCGGCCTTCACCTCATCGGCGCGCTCACGCAGCAACAGCGGGTCCAGCCCCACCACGCGAAACTGCACCGGGAACGGCACCGGCGGGCCATTGGGCAAGAGCTTGACGCGGCCCCGCACCTCGGGGAACTCGGTGGCCAGCAAGGCAGGCAACTTGACCCGCAGCGTCTCGCGCACCTTCAAGTCCTTGGGCACGATGATGAACTGCGACACATTGGTTTGGGGAAACACCTGGTCCAGCGGTAGATAAAAACGAGGTACACCTGAACCGATCCAGGTGCTGACCGTGTTGACGCCCTCCTCGCGCATCAGCCGCTCTTCCACCCGCTTGGCAGTGAGCTGGTTGGCGGCAAACGACGTGCCCTCCGGGAACCAGATGTCCACCAACACCTCCGGCCGCGCCGAATCAGGAAAGAACTGCTGCTGCACCTGGCCCATGCCGACGATACCCAAGGCAAAGGTCAGAATGGTGGCGCCAATGGTCAGCCAGCGGTGCTGCACGCACCAGTTCACCGCGCGGCGAAATCCGTTGTAAAACGGCGTATCGAAATGCTCGTGATGCGATGCCCCGTCGGCCAGCTTCGGTTTTTCCTTGAGCAGCAAGGCCCCCAGGTAAGGCACGAAATACACCGAAACCAGCCAACTCAACACCAGCGCGATCACCGTCACGGCAAAAATGGCAAAGGTGTACTCGCCGGTCACCGATTTGGCAATGCCGATCGGCAGAAAACCCGCTGCCGTGATCAGCGTGCCCGTCAGCATGGGCATGGCGGTGATTTCATAAGCGAAGGTGGCGGCGCGCACCTTGTCGTAGCCTTCTTCGATCTTGCGCACCATCATCTCCACTGAAATGATGGCATCGTCCACCAACAAACCCAAGGCGATGATGAGCGAACCCAGCGAGATTTTGTGCAGGCCAATGCCCCAGTAATTCATGGCCAGAAACGTCACCGCCAGCACCAGCGGAATCGTGATGCCCACCACCAGACCGGGGCGCATGTCCACGTACCAACGCTTCCATAGCGGATGGTTACCGGGTCGGCGGTGAAAGCCCAGAGCGATGAAACTCACCGCCAGCACAATCAACACAGCCTCGATCAACACGCTCACAAACTCGTTCACCGACTTCGCCACCGCCGTGGGTTGGTCCTGGATCTGCACCAGGCTGACGCCGGCCGGCAAACTTTTCTCGAGATCTGCAGTGGCCGTCTTCAGCGCTTTGCCCAGGGCGATGATGTCGCCGCCCTTGGTCATGGAAACGCCCAGCGCAATGACTTCGCGGCCCTGGTGCCGCACCTTGACCGCTGGCGGGTCCACATAGCCGCGCTGAATGTCAGCCATATCACCCAAACGCAACTGGCTGCCCCCGGCGCTGGTGCCGGCGCCATAACCCGCGCCGCGAATCGGCATCGCCTTGAGGTCTTCCAGCGTGTTGAACTGCCCCGCCACGCGCACCTGCACCACATCCAGCGGCGTTTGCACTGCCCCCGCCGACTCCACGGCGTTTTGCTGGCCCAACTGGGCCAGCACCTGGTTCATGTCCAGCCCGAGTTGGGCCAGGCGCTTTTCAGAAATTTCAACGAACAGCTTTTCGTCCTGCACGCCAAACAGCTCGACCTTGCCCACATCGCTCACGCGCAGCAACTTCTGGCGCGCCTCGTCGGCCAGCGTCTTGAGTTCGGCGTAGCTGAAGCCATCGGCTTCCAGCGCGTAGATCACACCATAGACATCGCCAAAATCATCGTTGAAGAACGGCCCCTGCACGCCGCCCGGCAGGGTGCCTCGCATGTCACCGACCTTTTTGCGCACGGTGTACCAGACATTGGCCACCTCACTGGCTTTGCTGGAGTCCTTGATCTGGAAAATGATCTGCGACTCGCCGGGTTTGGAGTAGCTGCGAATCTTGTCGGCGTAAGGCACCTCCTGCAGCGTGCGCTCAATCTTGTCCGTCACCTGCTCGGCGACCTGCTGGGCAGTAGCGCCCGGCCAGTAGGTGCGCACCACCATGGCGCGAAAAGTGAACGGCGGGTCTTCATCCTGCCCCAGCTGGAAGTAGGACGCCAGGCCCAACACCATCAGGACGATCATCAGATAACGGGTCAGCGCTGCATGCTCCAGCGCCCATTTGGAGAGGTTAAAGCCCTCTTTCGGTTGTTCTTGGTTCATGGCGTTCTTACTTCGCAGCCGAAATACTGTGCGCTTCATTGCCGTCCGCGGTGGCAATTTGCACCGGCTGCAGCTTGATCGTCATGCTGCCCGGGTCCAGCACCCAGACTGCGGTCAACTTGCCATCCTGACGCAAGGCACTGGTGGGCAGCTTGATCACTGGTGTTCCCGTGCTGGCCAGCGCCTGCGGCAACACGGTCACGGTGGCCCCGAGGGCAGGCGCCTCCTTGGCGTCCAGCGACACTTTCACGACAAAAGTGCGGGTGACCGGATCGGCGCTGGCCGCCACCTCGCGCACCACGCCCTTGAGCGTCGTGCTGGCAGGCCACAACATCACAGACACAGCCGAACCGGTCCTGATGGCCGCCACTTTGTCTTCAGGAACAGAGAACACCACATCGCGCGGCCCGTCTTGCGCAATGCGCACCACCGGCGCGCCAGCGGCCACCACCTGGCCCGGCTCCGCTTCCACAGCCGTCACTACCCCCGAGACATCGGCCTTCAGGGTCGCGTAGTCCACCTGGTTGGCCTGTCCTGACAATTGCGCCCGGGCCTGCTCAAACTGCGCCTGGGCGGCTTTCAGCGTGGTATCGCGGCGCTCCAGCTCGGCACCGCTGATGAAATTCTGGTCTTTCAACTCTTTAAACCGCTTGAAATCCGCCACGGCCAAATCGCGATTGGTGGCGGCTGCGGCCAACTGGGCCTTGGCGGCGTCCGCTGCCAGTTTGTAATCCTGGGGGTCCAACTGGGCCAACACCTGGCCCGCCTTGACGCGCTGACCCAGCTCGGCCTGGCGTTGCATCAACTTGCCGCCGACCCGAAACCCCAGCCGCGACTCGACCCGGGCGCGAACTTCACCGGAAAACTCCACGCCAGACTGCATACTCTGCACCCCCACCGTCATCACTTTGACGGCGCGAACCGGCTCTTCAGGCTGAGGTGGCTTGGAACAGGCCGCCAGCAACAGCGCAGCCGCCAAAGGCACAAGCCCGACAGACAATGCGTTTATAAATTTGACATTTTTCATGACAGGATTCGCTTCAAAAATGCAGAGCTCAATTAATGACCAGTTGGTTATTAATTCTAGATCGATTCACCGGCTTGTCAAACCATTCACCTTGCCGCTCTAACCCAATCTCTATTTCCGCGTGACCAAGAACACCTCTCCAACCGCCAAGTCCGTGAACCATTACGAAAATTTTCCGGTGGCCTCCTGGCTGTGCCCGCCCCGCCTGCGCCCTGCGATTGCCGCCATTTACTGGTTTGCGCGCACGGCGGACGACCTCGCCGACGAAGGCGATACGCCACCCGCCACCCGCCTGAACGATCTGGCCAGTTTTCGGGGCGACCTGAATGCTATTGCCGCCAGCCAGCCCCACAGCGGTCGGTGGCCGGACGTTTTTGGCCCACTCAACCATGTTCTACAGGAATTCCAGCTCCCGGTCCCCTTGCTGGATCAACTGCTGGACGCGTTTGAACAAGACGTGCGCTTCACCGCGGAAGGGCGGCGTTATGCCACGGACGCCGAGTTGATCGACTACTGCACACGCTCGGCCAACCCGGTGGGGCGCTTGTTGCTGCACCTGTATGGCATCCGGGACGAGGCTTCGCTGGCGCAAAGTGACGATATCTGCACGGCCTTGCAACTCATCAATTTCTGGCAGGACGTGAGTGTCGATGTGCCCCGGGCGCGCTGGTATCCGTCGGTGGAGGCGATGGCCTTGCATGGGGTTATCGACGCTGATTTGCGCTCGGACAGCCGTTCCTTGGCTGCTACTGGATTGATAGCTTCTTACGCAGGCAGTGCAAGGGCCAGGATGCTAAATGGCTCTTCATTGGCATGCCGAATCCCGGGGCGGGCGGGGTGGGAGTTGCGGCTTGTCGTGCAAGGGGGCTTGCGGATTCTGGACAAGATTGAGGCGATGGACTTTGCTACCTGGCGGGGGCGGCCTAAGTTGGGATTTATGGACTTTCCTTTGATTGTTTGGCGGGCTTTTTTGATGGGCTGATTTTTTGGGGTTTTGGGTTTTTTTATTTCCTGTTCTTTCCCCACTCACTCCCCCAACCCCTCTCTCGCCCCG
>JAZKHK010000146.1:0-6731 GCA_040385425.1 Pseudomonadota bacterium
TGACTGAATTGCTCAAGCAGGCGCAGTACAGCCCACAGCCCATCAGCATCATGGCTGCCACGCTGTTTGCGGTGAACAAGGGCTTCATGGACGACATCGAAGTCAAGAAGGTCTTGGCATTCGAGCACGGTTTGCATGCTTACCTCAAAGACAAACACGCAGCGTTGCTGGCCAAGCTGGAAGCCGCCAAGGCCATGGACAAGGATGCTGAAGCTGAAATGACAGCTGCTGCAACTGCGTTCAAGAAGTCGTTTGCTTGATTTGCAACTGACGGCAAAAGGAGTCATTCATGGCAGCAGGTAAGGAAATACGCGGCAAGATCAAATCGGTGGAAAACACCAAGAAGATCACCAAAGCCATGGAAATGGTGGCGGCCAGCAAAATGCGCAAGGCGCAGGAGCGCATGCGCGCCGCCCGCCCTTACAGCGAAAAGATCCGCAACATTGCGGCCAACCTGGGTCACGCCAACCCTGAGTACGTGCACGCCTTCATGAAGACCAACGACGCCAAGTCTGCGGGAATCATTGTGGTGACCACGGACAAAGGTTTGTGCGGCGGCATGAACACCAACGTGTTGCGCGGTGTCACCAACAAACTGCGCGAGCAGCAAGCTGTTGGCATCTCGACACAAGCGGTGGCGATTGGCAATAAAGGTTTGGGTTTTCTGAATCGTATCGGTGCCAAGGTTGTTTCGCATGCGACGCAACTTGGTGACACCCCCCATCTGGACAAGTTGATTGGCCCGGTGAAGGTGTTGCTTGATGCGTATGCCAAAGGTGAGATCAATTCGGTGCATCTTTGCTACACCAAGTTCATCAATACCATGAAGCAAGAGCCCGTGGTGCAACAGTTGTTGCCCCTGTCGGCGAGCGCCATGCAAGCAGAAACGCAAGCAAGCGAAGCGACAAACGGCGCCAAGCACGCTTGGGATTACATCTATGAACCTGATGCGCAGACCGTGATCGACGATTTGTTGGTCCGCTACGTAGAAGCGCTGGTGTATCAGGCTGTGGCAGAAAACATGGCTTCCGAGCAGTCGGCGCGCATGGTGGCCATGAAGTCGGCGACAGATAACGCCGGCAGCGTGATTGCCGAGCTCAAGCTGGTCTATAACAAAACGCGTCAAGCAGCGATTACGAAAGAACTTTCGGAAATCGTCGCGGGTGCCGCAGCGGTTTAAACGTAATTATTTTTGGAGCAAAAAATGGCTCAAGTCCAAGGCAAGATTGTTCAGTGTATCGGTGCGGTGGTCGACGTGGAGTTTCCACGTGACAAGATGCCCAAGATTTATGACGCGCTCAAGATGGATGGCTCCACTTTGACCCTCGAAGTGCAGCAGCAGTTGGGTGATGGCATTGTCCGTACCATCGCGCTGGGCTCTTCCGATGGTCTGCGTCGCGGCATGGTCGTGCAAAACACCGCTCAAACCATCATGGTTCCAGTCGGTAAAGCAACGCTGGGTCGCATCATGGACGTGTTGGGTTCGCCTATCGACGAACGCGGCCCGGTCAATTCGGAACTGCAAGCTTCGATTCACCGCAAGGCGCCCGCCTATGATGAATTGAATCCTTCACAAGAACTGCTGGAAACCGGCATCAAGGTGATTGACTTGATCTGTCCGTTTGCCAAGGGCGGTAAAGTCGGTTTGTTCGGCGGCGCTGGCGTGGGCAAGACCGTGAACATGATGGAACTCATCAACAACATCGCCAAGGCGCACAGCGGCTTGTCCGTGTTCGCTGGTGTGGGTGAGCGTACTCGTGAAGGTAATGACTTCTATCACGAAATGGCTGACTCAGGCGTCGTGAATCTCGAGAAGCTCGAAGACTCCAAAGTGGCCATGGTTTATGGTCAGATGAATGAGCCTCCAGGCAACCGTTTGCGCGTGGCCCTGACTGGTTTGACCATTGCCGAGTCCTTCCGTGACGAAGGTAAAGATGTGCTGTTCTTCGTGGACAACATCTACCGCTTTACCTTGGCCGGTACCGAAGTGTCCGCACTTTTGGGTCGTATGCCTTCCGCTGTGGGCTATCAGCCTACGCTGGCAGAAGAAATGGGCCGTTTGCAAGAACGTATTACGTCCACCAAGGTTGGTTCCATCACGTCTATCCAGGCCGTTTACGTGCCAGCGGATGACTTGACCGATCCTTCTCCTGCGACCACCTTCGCCCACTTGGATTCCACCGTGGTGTTGAGCCGTGACATCGCTTCGCTGGGTATTTACCCCGCTGTGGACCCATTGGATTCCACCAGCCGTCAGCTCGATCCGCTGGTTGTGGGTCAAGACCACTACGAAACCGCTCGTGCCGTGCAAGGTACGCTGCAACGCTACAAAGAATTGCGCGACATCATTGCGATTCTGGGCATGGACGAGTTGGCACCGGAAGACAAACTGGCTGTGGCACGTGCCCGCAAAATCCAGCGTTTCCTGTCCCAGCCTTTCCACGTGGCTGAAGTGTTCACCGGCTCGCCTGGCAAGTACGTCAGCTTGGCTGAAACCATTCGCGGCTTCAAGATGATTGTGGCTGGTGAGTGCGATCACCTGCCAGAACAAGCGTTCTACATGGTTGGCACGATCGACGAAGCGTTCGAAAAAGCCAAGAAGATCTAAGAAACTTTGCGGGGCAGTTTGTAGTCGCTGAGCGGCAAATGCTGTCCCCAACTGATTAGGAACACCATGAACACCATCCACGTTGATGTGGTCAGTGCCGAAGAATCCATCTTCTCTGGCGAAGCTCGTTTTGTAGCTTTGCCGGGTGAAGCTGGCGAACTGGGCATTTACCCGCGCCACACACCGCTGATCACGCGCATCAAAGCGGGTTCGGTGCGTATTGAAAAAGCTGACGGCAGCGAAGAGTTTGTTTTTGTCGCTGGCGGAATTCTCGAAGTGCAACCTCACTGCGTCACGGTGTTATCTGACACCGCTATTCGTGGCAAGGACCTGGACGACGAGAAGGCCAATGCCGCCAAAGCCCTTGCAGAAGAAGCGCTCAAAAATGCCAAGGGTGATCTTGATATTGCCCGCGCGCAATCAGAATTGCTCGTGATGACGGCTCAGATTGCCGCACTGCGCAAGTACCGCCAGAAAAAGTAACTTGACTGAAAATTAAGTTCTTTTACCAAGCCCTGATCTGCAAAGCTCAGGGCTTTTGTTTTTCTTGAGCTGCCAGGACTTCAGCCAGGGCCGTCTAGCGCAATAAAGGCGTATCTGGCAGCTCATTGTGATTGGATTGGCCCGCACCGAGCGGGAAGTGCTGATTCAGCAGGGCAGACACCTCATTTAGAGCCTGTGTCAGCCCATCCTCAAACTGTCCCCGCTTGAACGCCTGGCTCATGCGCGCCACCATGGCCTGCCAAACCAAAGGATCAACCGCCTCGTTGAGCCCGCGATCGGCCACCAATTCAATGGCGTGCTCGGCCAGTAGCAAGTAAATCAGAACGCCATTGTTGTTGGCCGTGTCCCAGACGCGTAGTTTTCCAAAGAGTGTTACTGCCCGCTGCCGGATGATGTGATGCAACGGTGCGTTGCGCCGCAGATAACTCAAAGGCAAGCCGGATTCAATGTAAATCCGAATTTCACCCGAGTGGGTTTTTTCGCTCGCAGCCACGCGTTGTTGAAGGCGGGCCACCATGTCGGGGGGGATTGCTTTTTGGGTGGTGCCGACATCGCGCCAGCGATGTTTGAGAATTCTTTTGATTTTTTGCAGCATTACCAGTCTCCCGAGGCGCCGCCACCGCCAAAGTCACCCCCTCCACCCGAGCTAAAGCCGCCCCCGCTGCTCCCCGAACCAGAATTCCAGCCGCCTCCGCCGAAACCCCCTCCCGTCAAGCCGCCGCCAGAACTTCGGGCGAAACTGGAGAAAAGGGTAAACAAAAGAGCGCCTAAAGCTGCCATGCTCGCGATCAGAAGACTGGAGGTAATAAGCAAGGCAATGGCACCCACGCCGCCGCCGGTCGCCAATGAGCCCAGTATGGGGCCAAGGATGCGACGCGCTATGGACGCCACGATGGGGACGGCAATAAACGCAAAGATAGCCAGATCCATCCACTGAAAACCGGAGGTGTCCGCAGCCGCCTCAGGCGCGGGCAAACCTTCGCCACTGATCAGCTTCATGAGGCGATCGGCACCGGCGTCCAGTCCTCCTGCAAAGTCAGCCTGCTTGAAGCGGGGTGTGATGGCTTCGTTAATGACACGTTTGGCCATCAAGTCAGGGATGGCGCCTTCCAGCGTTTTGGCGACCTCAATGCGGACTTTTCGGTCATTCTTGGCAACTACCACCAGCAGGCCGTCACCGATTTCCTTGCGGCCGATTTTCCAGGTGTTCGCCACCCGATTGGCGTAGCTGGCGATGTCCTCGGGCTGCGTGGTGGGCACCAGCAGCAGCACAATTTGCGCTCCATGGCTTTGCTCAAAAGCGCTGAGCTTGCTTTCCAGTTGTTGGACCTGCGCAGCATCCAGGGTGGCCGTGGTATCGACGACATGGGACGTGAGCGCCGGCACAGCCAGTTGGGCGAAGCATGAGGAGGTCAACAAGAGCAGGGCGCCAAACACGCTTGCCAACCAGCTTCCCCACACAAGAAAGTGCCTTGACGTGTGCCTCATCGTCAGTCGGTCTGACACGCAGCGTAGCGGCACCATTTGTTCACTCAGGGACACAGGCAAAACGGCTACTTTTTATTGAAATCAACCACCGGTGGCGTAGAAATGGCCGCTTCGTTTTGCACCGAGAAAACCGGCTTGGCCTGGTAACTGAAAATCATCGCAGTCAGGTTGCTGGGGAAACTGCGGGCCAGTACGTTGTAGGCTTGCACGGCCTGAATGTAGCGGTTGCGAGCCACGGTGATGCGGTTCTCGGTTCCCTCAAGCTGTACGCGCAAGTCTGAAAATCCCTGGTTGGCTTTCAGTGTGGGGTATTGCTCAGACACCGCCATCAAACGACTCAAGGCCGAGCTCAATTCGCCTTGAGCGGCTTGAAATTTTTGAAAGGCAGCCGGATTATTCAAGGTCTCAGGTGTCACCTGAATCGAGGTGGCTTTGGCGCGTGCTTCAATCACCCGGGTGAGCGTTTCCTGCTCAAATGCTGCCTCGCCTTTAACGGTGGCCACGATGTTGGGCACCAGGTCAGCGCGACGTTGGTATTGATTCAGCACTTCGCTCCAGGCTGACTTGGTTTGCTCATCAAGACGTTGAAAATCGTTATAGCCGCACCCTGTCAGTCCAAGTGCGGTCATGAGAATCAGAAACCAGCGTGTCATAAAAAATCTCCAGCGTGATGTTGCAACACTAGCATAAATGGCCGCTGGATCTATTGCGTTGATGACAGTAAAGTGCAATAGAGAGAAAACTTCGTGGATTCACTGCAAAATCAAGCTTGCGTTCATGAATCCCCTTCACATAGATAGCAAAAATTCCTGATGGATGACATTGTCAAACAAGCCTTGGCCAAATGGCCCAACGTGCCCGATTGCTATGGTTGGCTGGGCTTGGATGCGCGCGGCAACTGGTTCATGCGCGATGATCGCGTGCAGTCCCTGGGGCCATTCGCAGGCGGTTCCGCCCAGAGCAAAGGCTCGCAGTTATTGCATGAAAAGCTGATCGAATTCATCCACCGCAATTACGAGCCCGATGCGCAGGGGCAGTGGTATTTTCAGAACGGACCCCAGCGCGTCTATGTCGAATTGGAAATTACACCGCTGATCTGGCGCGTGAACGATGATTTTTCGATCCAAGACCACACCGGGCACCCAGGTCACGTTCAGTGCTGCCTGCTTGACGAGCAGGGGCGCGTCTATTTGGTGGCGGATACCGGGTTTGGCCTGGTCCACACCATGGACATGAGTCGCGTCGCAGATGCGGTCGAACAAGGCCTGTGGGTGCCGCAAGAGGTGATGAGCGCTGATTTGCCGCAGCGTTTTAGCTACATTGCAAGCCCACAATTGCTACAAAAAAAGTAGCTGCTCATGCAGCATCTACGGGGGCTAGAGGTCGAAATGGCATAAAAAAGCCGGTCATGAACCGGCTTTTCCCATTTTGGAGGTGGCGCGAAGGCCTGCCTTATTTGGCCGCTTCCGCCGGTGGGGCGGGTGCTTTGGGCTCTTCGAACTTGGCACCGGCGGCATTGGCCATGTAAACCACGGCACGGCCGATTTCCAGCTCGGATAAATCACCGCCGCCTTGGGGTGGCATGGCATTTTTGCCTTTGACAGCAGAGGTCAGCAGGGCTGTAAAGCCCGTGCCGATGCGAGGCGCCCAGGCTGCAGTGTCGCCAAATTTAGGGGCGCCGATGAGTCCGGCGGTATGGCAGTTGGTGCATTGGGCTTTGAAGACTTCTTCGCCGGTCTTGGGCAGTCGGTTGGCTTCGCGCAGCGTGATGGAGCCGACTTTCTGGATTCTGGCTGCCACGGCTTGTTCAAGATCCCCCACACCAGCTTCGGGTTTTTTCCCTGCCGCCACGTAGTAAACCAAAGCAATGATGGTGAAGATGGAAACGACGAATGCGAAAAAAACCGTCAGCAGCAATTGCTTGGGAGTTTTGACTGGGCCGCTGGTATGGGCCTCATCGTGAACAGTGGAAGGCTTGTTATTGCTCATGAAATCCCCTAAAGACAGCGGAAGTGAAAACACCTGAATTTTCATTGTAGCGAGGACATTTTGAAAGCACCTACAATGCAGCCTTCGAGTTGCGGCTGTAGCTCAGTGGATAGAGTATTGGCCTCCGAAGCCAAGGGTCGTG
>JAZKHK010000147.1:0-2313 GCA_040385425.1 Pseudomonadota bacterium
GTCATTCCTTTACAGAGTTTCGAAAGTAAGGTTGCTGGTCAGCATCCGCATCCGCTTTTGATCAGCAGGGAGCAAAGGCTTTTGCAGCGGCTTTCCAACAAGCTCATCATGCAAATCACACCGCCAATTGGGTATAGGAACAGGGCGCACGCTCACGTAGGATGATCCCGACTGCCTTGCATCAGGTTCGGCGTTTGCGCACCTGCACATCAATGTCCATTCCAAGGTAATCGCCCGCCCAACCGGTCCATGACCCGCTGACCGGGAGCGCCAGGGTTGCGTGGCGCGCCACACCGACCCGTATCAGATGGGTCCCGCCAATCAGGTTGTTGGTGGGATCAAAAGGAATCCAGCCGGCCCCAGGCAGATACACCTGCACCCAGGCATGGGTGGCCGCCGGGCAGGCGGCGATATAAATGCCACTGTCAAGCCAGGGCGAGTACAGGTAGCCCGAGACAAAACGCGCGGCATAACCGAGTTGGCGAACGGCCTCGATCATCAAGGTCGCCAAGTCACGGCAGGCGCCGCTTTGCAGGCACAGCGTGTCGTACGGCGTTTGCACACCGGCTTCAAAACGGGGCCGATACTGAAACGTTTCGCAAATGAATCGCGTCATGTCCACCAGCAGTTCGCGTGTGCCGGTCATCTCATGCAAAGAGGTGAATTGACTGGCCCAGGCCAGCAGTCGGCCATCGGGATCGTCGTAATACGGTCGCAGGTATTGCGCCAGCATCAGGCGCTCCTCGGGGTCGTAATCAAAAGGATAGTTTTGTGTGTGCGGACTCAAAGGCAGGTCCAGCGCCCGTGTGCCGACATGTTCGACCGAAAAATCGCACACGATCTTGAACTCGGTGGCGGGGCTTTGCGGTTGCACCAGGGCCACGGAGTTGGAGTAGGTATCCTGGATCAGGCGGACATCCACCGGGAAGGGGGTGACATGCATATCGGTGGCCAGTACCCGCAAGTCATGACTGTCGTGCGGGCGAAACAATATCCGATGTTCGTTCAGCGTGACCGGCCTGGCATAGCGATAGTGGGTGGTGTGGCTGATGTCGTAAAAGACAGACATGGACGGCTCTCAATCGACATGGAACTTCATGATGAGCGGGGCAGCCCCCGCACGCCATAGGAGACCTCCGTCACCAGATGCAGGACCGTTCCTACAGACGACCCGACAAAAAAGGCCGCCGGTGACTCCTGCACGTAGGACTCCTACTACGAAGATTTTCGGCTTGATCCGATGGATGCCGCCAAAGGCCCATCGCATACTGAAAGTCCCTCAACTTGTTCCAAAGGAGTAACCCGGAGAGCGACGCCTTGCTGGCAGCAACTTCGCCGTCCTTGTGCGTTCAAGCTGATTCTTGCGTATTTTTCTATTTTCTCAACTGGCTATTTCAACCACCTTTTTACCCACCGGAGAAGCACCATGAAATTTTCAAAAACCCTCCTTGTCACTGCCGCCGCACTGTCGCTGGCGGGCGTGATCGGTATCGCCTACTCTCAATCCAGTGGCTATGGTTCGTCTTCGACGCCAAACAGTGCCACGGGCACACCGGGCACATCGTCGGGCAGTATGTCCAACACCCCTGCTCCGGCAACCACGGACCCCGCGGGCCGTACCCCGGATGCCACTTGGTCACGGGATAGAACGACTGCACCGTCCACCTCCACGCCGGCCACATCCTCTACGCCCCCCACCTCGGACTCATCAATGACGGACAGCAGTTCAAGCTCGCCAAGCACGCCATCCACTTCATCGAACACCGATTCAACCATGCCGAACACCAGTTCGGGGATGCGGCATGAACGGGTAGCGCGCGCCGACCGCAATTGACAGTCGAGGTCGCAAAGCACGAGCGTCAATGAGCCATGCCAAGCTTGCGCCTTCCCATGCGACGGTTTTGGGGCAGTGTCACGCCGGTTGGCATGGGCTGCGCTTTGTCCTTGGGCGCGGCGCTTTTGGTCAGCGATGTGCCGCTTTTCAAGGATCCCTCCCGGCTTTTAATGGACGCAGTGCATCTGCAAACGGCAAAAAAGGCGCCAGAGGAGTCACATCTCGCTGATTTTGGCAAGCACCTGCCCTCGCCCGATGCGCGGTATTTGGCGGACTGGATTGCGGATTCGCGTGACAACACCCGTCTGGACTTTCTCATTGTGGACAAGAAATCTGCCACGCTGTATGTCTTTGACGCCCAGGCACGCCTGCGCGGCGCCAGCCCCATTCTGCTGGGCGCCGCGCTGGGCGACGACTCGGTGCCAGGCATCGGGTCGCGGCCAATTGCCCAATTCCAGCCTTCCGAGCGAACCACCCCC
>JAZKHK010000147.1:2323-15469 GCA_040385425.1 Pseudomonadota bacterium
TTTCTGGCCGAGCGAGGCCATAACGCACGCGGGGAAGATGTGGTGTGGGTGGATTACGACGCGGCCGTTTCCATGCACCGGGTACTGCGCACGAACCCTCAGGAGCGTCGACTGGAGCGGCTCGCTTCCAAATCGGTCGCTGACAAACGCATTTCATGGGGCTGCATCAATGTGCCGGTGACCTTTTACGAAAACATGGTTCGCCCCACTGTGGCAGTGAACCCTGCCATGGTCTATGTGTTACCGGACATCAAACCTGTGCAACAGGTATTCGGTTCTTACGATGTAAGCGCCAAATACCGTTTGCGCCAAGCGTTTTCAGGGCACGTCACGTCGCCATGATTTCTTGTGCCAAAGGCTGCGGACCAAGGGGAGCGTGGTCATGATGGACACGGCCGCACCCAAGGCAAGAGGGAGCATGGACCCGCTTATTTCCATCCCCCAGGCGCCCACAAAGGTGCATCCGAGTCCAAGGGCGTAGTGACGAAATACTTTACTTTGCAAGAGTGGCATGGCAAGGGTCCCGTTGGCATGAGAGAAGCCGAGTGTAGGGGACTGCGCACGTGACATGGCCGATCAATAAAAACGATGGGGCGGCCATTTGCGTAGGAACGTTCTGACGCCAGTCTGGCAGTGGCGGCCCTTGAATACCGCCTCGTGTCTGACAGCCATTCCCCCCTCCCCCCGGCAAACTTGACGGTGTCGTCCCAAGACGGCAAAGGCGATCACGATGGCAGACCGTCGTTTGATGGTTCGTCAATTTTTCTGTTCATTAAGGAGCTTCAACATGGAAACAAAGAAACCTCTGGTTACCGGCCTGTTCCCGGACCGGGAGAGCGCTGAATCGGCCTACAAGACATTGACCGAAAGAGGCTACACCAAGGATGACGTGAATGTCGTCATGTCGGAAGAAACCAAAAAACGCCACTTTGCACCAGGGAGCTCCGAGACGGAACTCGGCAACAAAGCCGCTGAAGGGGCCGGCGTGGGCGGCGCCATCGGCGGAACCCTGGGCGCCATTGCGGCAGCCATTGCCGCCGTGGGGACCACACTGGCCATCCCCGGTCTCGGGCTGGTGATTGCCGGACCTCTCGCTGCCGCCGTTGCAGGCGCCGGGGCGGGCGCGGCAACCGGCGGTCTGGTCGGCGCGCTGGTGGGGTGGAACATCCCCGAAGAACGCATTAAAAAGTATGACGAAGGCATCCGCAAAGGCGGCATCTTGATGGGGGTGCATCCGCGCAACGAGGAGGACGCCGCTTTTGTGGAGCGGGCCTGGAAAAGCAACCGCGCCCAGGAGGTTCATCGCTGATCACGCGCCCCAGGCAGGCGGCTTGGCGACGCCTTCTCAGTCGGTTTGACCTGACTTCAAGCTTGGCTGGGGCGCAGGGCGGCAATGGCGGCACGCACATCCGCCGCCCATGCGCGGCGATCCCTATTTTGGGCCGCCTGAGGTTCACCAAATGTCACAACCGCACACAGGGGTGGCGACGTGAGCGTGCGCCACAGGGAGGTCAACAGGGTGTCGTCATCGATGTAACAGGGTGCGAGGCTGCGCTCTTGGCTTGTCGCATCCTCAAAGCGGAGTGCGACGGGCATGACAGGCGCTTGGGCAGAAATGGCGGCCTGAAACAGGTTGGCATGAAACGGCAGCAAGTCCACGCCATTGCTGGTGGTGCCTTCCGGGAAAATGGCCAGGATGTCACCGGCGCTCAGCCGTTCGGCCATGTGGTGCACAACGCGCATGGCATCGCGGCGCGATTCGCGTTCGATGAACAAGGTGCCGGCCGCGTTGGCCAAGGTGCCAACCAGCGGCCAGTGGCGCACGTCGGCTTTGGAAACAAAACGGCAGTGCCGTGCAGCGTGCATCACCACGATGTCCAGCCACGAAATGTGGTTGGCCGCCAGCAGCACGGGACCGTGCGCAGGCGGCTCGCCAATTACTATCAATTTAATAGCTAACCGCACAAGCAGCATGCGGGCCCAAGCCTTGATTCGCTCTTCTTTTTGCTGCTCAGACAGTCTAGGGAAGACAAAAACAGCCGTCAGCACGCCCGAGAGGATGTGCGTGAGCACACGCCCCGCCTTCCAGCAGGCCAAGGCGCGCACGCGCAGGCGGTTCATCAAGCCTGAAACGCCACCTGACCGCCCACAACGGTGCAGCGCACACGGCCCGGCAACTCGTAGCCGGAGAACGGTGTGTGCTTGCCCTGGCTGCGCAGTGCACTGGGCTCCACCGTCCAGGCGGTTTGCGGGTCCAACACGCACACATCAGCCACACCGCCGACCACCAGTCGCCCGGCACTGCCGTGAAGCGCGCCCAGAGAAGCCCCCAGCACATCGGCCGGACCGCTGGTCACGGCAGCCAGGGCCCGCGTCAGACTGACGCCGCTGTCCGCGTGCCACTTGAGCGCCAGGCTCAGCAGCAGTTCGACGCCGGTGGCACCGGGTTCGCTTTCGGCAAACGGCAAATCCTTGGCATCTTCATCGACCGGCGTGTGGTCGGACACCAGCGCGTCAATGGTGCCGTCCAGCAGGCCGGCGCGCAACGCATCGCGGTCGCGCTGCTGGCGCAAGGGCGGGTTCAGGCGGGCGCGGCTGTCAAAGTAGCCAATGTCGGCATCGGTCAGGTGCAGCGAATTGATGCTGACATCACAGGTCACCTTCAAGCCGTCAAGCTTGGCCTGGCGCACCAGGGCGACCCCGGCGGCGCTGCTGATGCGGCACAGGTGGACCCGGGCGCTGGTGACCTTCATCAGCTCGAAAATGGTGTGCAGGGCAATCGTTTCCGCGGCCACCGGCACGCCGCTCAGGCCCAGACGGGTTGCCAGTGCGCCACTGGCCGCCACGCCTTTGCCCAGGAACATTTCCTGCGGGCGCAGCCAGACGGCATAGCCAAAAGTGCTGGCGTACTGCAGCGCGCGCTGCATCACCTGGGTGTTGGCCAAGGGCACTTCGGCCTGGCTGAAGGCGACACAGCCCGACTCGGTCAGCGCCACCATCTCGGTGAGGGTTTCACCGGCCAGGTTGCGCGTCAGCGCGCCCAGCGGATAGACGCGGGTCTGCTGCAGTTTTTTGGCCCGGTAACGCAGCATTTCAACCAGCCCGGCTTCATCCAGAACTGGCTCGGTATCGGGCGGGCACACCAGGCTGGTCACGCCACCGGCCACGGCAGCGGCCAGTTCGGATTTGAGCTTGCCTTCGTGTTCATGGCCCGGTTCGCGCAGGCGCACCGCCAGGTCCACCAGACCGGGCGCCACGATGCAGCCGGTGGCGTCAATGGTTTGCGCTGGCTGAAAATCAGGCGCTATATCTTTGATAGCTAGCACCACCCCATTGGCAAGGGCTACATCCGCAATTTCATCGAAACCGGTGGCGGGATCCATGACCCGGCCGCCCTTGATCAGAATGTTCGTCAGTGTCTTCATATCAGGCCTCATTCCCCGCCACAATGCTCATCACCGCCATGCGCACGGCAATGCCGAACGTCACTTGCGGCAAGATCACGCTTTGCGCCCCGTCCACCACGGCGGAGTCGATTTCCACCCCGCGGTTGATCGGCCCCGGATGCATCACGATGGCATCCGATTTGGCCAGTTGCAGCTTCTCCGGCGTCAGGCCGAAGGTTTTGAAAAACTCGTGGCTGGAAGGCAGCAGCGCGCCGCTCATGCGCTCGTTTTGCAGGCGCAGCATGATGATGACGTCGGCACCGCGAATGCCCTCTTCCAGCGTGTGGCAGACGCGCACACCCATTTGCGCCATGTCGGACGGCACCAGCGTTTTGGGGCCGACCACCCGCACCTCGGCACAGCCGAGGGTGGTGAGCGCATGGATGTCGGAGCGGGCCACGCGCGAATGCAGCACGTCGCCCACGATAGCCACGGTGAGGTTGGCAAAATCCTTTTTGTAATGCCGGATGGTGTACATGTCCAGCAAGCCTTGCGTCGGGTGCGCGTGGCGCCCGTCTCCGGCGTTGACCACATGCACATGCGGCGCCACATGCTGCGCAATCAGGTACGGCGCACCCGACTCGCTGTGACGCACCACAAACAGGTCGGCGGCCATGGCGCTCAGGTTGGCAATGGTGTCGAGCAGCGACTCGCCCTTGGAGGCGCTGGAGCGGGCAATGTCGAGGTTGATGACGTCGGCACTGAGCCGCTTGGCGGCAATGTCGAAGGTGGTGCGGGTGCGGGTCGAGTTCTCGAAAAAGAGGTTGAACACGCTTTTGCCGCGCAGCAACGGCACTTTTTTGACTTCGCGGTCGTTGACCGACACAAAATTGGCCGCCGTGTCGAGCACCTGGGTCAAGATGCTCTTGGGCAAGCCCTCGGTCGAGAGCAGGTGAATCAGTTCACCATGTTTATTGAGTTGGGGGTTGCGCTTGTAAAGCATGGCTTAGCGGGCCTTCACATTGAAACTGAATACGCCATCGTCGCGGCGGGCCAGCGCCAGGGACTGGGTGGCAGGCAAGGCGACACGGGCCGCGCAGACATCCGCCTGAATCGGCAACTCGCGCCCGCCCCGGTCCACCAGCACCGCCAGCGTGACGCTGGCCGGGCGGCCAAAGTCAAATAATTCATTGAGCACGGCGCGGATGGTGCGCCCGGTGAACAGCACGTCGTCGAGCAGCAGGATATGCGCGCCATTGACATCAAAGTCAATCTGCGTCTGGGCGCCAGCGGTCATGCCGCGGCTGGCAAAATCATCGCGGTGCATGCTCGATGAAATGACGCCGGGGCGCTCGGCCAGACCCAGGTCGCGTTGCAAACGCTCGGCCAGCCAAGCGCCGCCGGAGGGGACCCCGACCAAACGCATGCCGGGACGAAACAGGGCGCGCACGCCCCGCAGTAACTCTAGGTACAACGCCTCGGCGTCGAGCGCGAGTGTGCTCATGGAAGACTCCTCAAAAACTGTTCCAGAATAATGCAGGCCGCTTGCGCGTCGGCGTCTTTGGCGCCCATGGACAAGGCCTCGGTGGTGGTGTAGCGCTCATCCACCTCAAACACCGGCAGCCTGAAGCGGCCGTGCAACTGGCGGCCAAACTTGCGGGCGCGCAAGGTGTTTTCATGCTCCGCGCCGTCGGGGTGATGCGGCACGCCGATCACCAGCGCATCGGGCTGCCATTCCTTGATCTGCAGCGCGATTTTGACGAAACGGGCGTCGCCTTCGGCGGCGATAGTGCCTTGCGGCTGGGCCGTGCGCATGAGGCGGTTACCCACGGCAAAGCCGGTGCGTTTGATGCCGAAATCAAGCGCCAGAAAAGTTTGCAGACCGGCAGACACGGTCAAGGGCGTTGCAGCCGGGTCACTCATGCGTGTCCTATATCAGGGGAAAGCATCCACGACTCAAAACCAAGCAACAGCAAGGCTTGGTCGTAGCGTTGGGCCACCGGTGTATCAAAAATAAGGCTGTTGCTGGCGGCCACCGTCAACCAACTGTTGCGGGAGAGTTCGGACTCCAACTGCCCTTCGCTCCAGGCCGCGTAACCCAGCGACACCAGCACTTTGCGCGGCCCGGCCCCCGTGGACAAGGCTTCAAGAACGTCTTTGGAGGTGGTCATCTCCAGCCCACCCGGGATCACCAAGGTGGAGGCATAGGCGGAGTCCGCTGGTTTATCGACGCCGGGGGGAACGGATTCGTGCAAGACAAAGCCCCGTTCGGTCTGGACTGGTCCGCCTTGGAATACCGGCGCATTGGCGAGGTCTTCACGGTGCAGGGGTAAATCCACTTTTTCAAACAGGCGCTTCAGGTCCAGCTCGCCGGGTTTATTGATCACCAGCCCCAGCGCGCCGCGCTCGTTATGCTGGCAGACATAGACCACGCTTCGGGAGAAAACCTTGTCCTGCAGGTTAGGCATGGCGATCAAAAAATGATTCGTCAGGTTGGTCGGGGCAAAATCTCCAGGCATTCAACAATTTTAACGGTGATCATGAGCAAGCAATTCAGCACAGGTTTGATGTGGTTTCGCCGCGATTTGCGCGTGAACGATAACGCCGCCTTGTGCATGGCGCTCCAGGCGTGCCATCAGCTTCATTGTGTGTTTGTCTTTGACACGGACATCCTGGCCCCCCTGCCGCGCGCCGATCGACGGGTGGAATTCATCCAGGCGTCCTTGTGCGAGCTTGACCTTGCCTTGCAAAAACTGAGTGGTCTTGCGGGATCGGGCCTGATCGTGCGCCATGGCGTTGCCAGCGAAGAAATTGTGGCGCTGGCCCAAACACTTCACGTTCAGGCAGTTTTTACTGCCCACGACTACGAGCCGCAGGCGCTGGCGCGCGACGCCAAGGTCCGTGACGCACTGGAGAGCATCGGCACGGCGATGTACACCTGCAAAGACCATGTGATTTTTGAAAAGCGGGAGCTCCTGACCCAATCCGGCACGCCTTATGGCGTGTTCACCCCGTACAAGAACAACTGGCTGGCGACCGTCACGCCCCAGCATTTGAGCAGCCACGACTCGACACCTTTCGCGGCGGCGCTGGCACCCCGGCCCGAAGGATTACGGCAGCCTGTGCCCACCCTGGCAGACATAGGGTTTGAGAAAACCAACCTGCGCACGCTGAAAATACCGACCGGAGCCTCCGGTGGCGCCAGGCTGTTTGAAGACTTTTTCGAGCGCATGGACGAGTACGACGAAACGCGTGACTTCCCGGCCGTCAAAGGCCCCAGCTACCTCGGCGTGCATCTGCGTTTTGGCACGGTGTCCCTTCGCCTGTTGGCAGCCACCGCTTTGCAACGGCACCTGCAAGGCAGCCGCGGGGCGGCCGTCTGGTTGGGCGAACTGATCTGGCGCGATTTTTATTTTCAGATTCTGGCCAACTTTCCCCACGTCACCGAGGGCGCCTACAAGCGCGAGTACGACGCTATTTCTTGGGAGCACGGCGCGCAGGCCGATCTCCTGTTCCAGGCCTGGTGCGAAGGGCGCACCGGCTACCCGCTGGTGGATGCGGCCATGGCCCAGATCAACCAGACCGGCTATATGCACAACCGGCTGCGCATGGTGGCGGGCAGCTTTCTGGTGAAAGACCTCGGCATTGACTGGCGCTGGGGCGAGAAGTACTTCGCCCAGCACCTCAATGATTTCGATCTGGCGGCCAACAACGGCGGCTGGCAGTGGGTCAGCTCCAGTGGCTGTGACGCGCAGCCGTATTTCAGAATATTCAACCCCACCAGTCAGAGCGAAAAGTTTGACCCTGAAGGCAAGTTCATCCGCCGTTACCTGCCGCAACTGGCCAAACTGTCCAACAAAACGCTGCACGCGCCATGGACGGCCAAGCCGGGGGAACTGCAAATGGCGGGGGTGGCACTGGGCCGACACTACCCGCACCCGATCGTGGCGCACGATCAGGCTCGGGCCTTGACACTGCAACGCTATGCCGCCGTCAAGAAGTCCGGCCACACGCATCAGGCCTGATTTCGCTATTTATTCAATAGCTACTCAGGCAATAAGGACGGGGGCCAGAGCCTGATTTAACCCTCAACTGGCACGGTGCAGTATTGCCGGACCAAGCCAATCAGCTCTTCTTCCGAGTACGGCTTGCCCAGGTAATGATCCACACCAAGTTCATACGCATGTTCACGGTGCTTCTCGGCAATGCGCGAAGTGATCATGATGATGGGCAGGCCGTGCAACCGGGCATCGCCTCGGATATTTCGAAGCAAGTCGAAACCATCCATGCGGGGCATTTCAATGTCAGATAGCACGACCGCAGGGGTCTCTTCCTGCAGACGCTCTAGCGCCTGCAGACCATCGTTTGCCAGGGCAACCCGGAAGCCTTCGCGCTTCAAGAGCCGCTGGGTGACGCGGCGTACCGTGATCGAGTCGTCCACCACCAGCACCAGGGGGGCTTGCGTGACGCTGGCCCGCATGGAAGCCTGCGCCGTGATGTTGGCGTCCTCTGATGCACTGACGCTCTGGTCGGAAGAGAGCTTGAGCTGGTTCGCCTGCTCACCATACACAGAAGCCAGCGCCACCGGGTTATAGATCAGGACCACGGAGCCGGAAGCCAACACCGACATCCCGACCAGGCCAGGCAGGCGGGACAGCTGTGTTCCGAGGTTTTTAACCACCACTTCCTGGTTACCCAGCACTTCATCGATGTGCATGGCGACGCGCTGACCGGCACTGCGGAAAATAGCAACCGGCAAGGTTTTGGTTCTGGCTTCACTACTGCGCAGAGACGCCTGCAAATGCATGGTCCACGTAGGCTTTGTCCAGCTCGGTCGCGGGTACACGGCGCACCATCTCAACCAGATTCGCCGGCACCCCCACCACCTGCTCGCCCATGCGCAACATGACCACTTGCGTCACCGCTGTCGTGAGAGGCAGCACCAGCTTGAAGGTGGTTCCCTGTCCGTGCTGCGTCGATGTCTCAATGCGGCCACCCAGGGCATTCACCTCGGACCGCACGACATCCATGCCAATGCCCCGACCGGAAAGCTCGGTGACCTGCGATGCCGTGGTAAACCCGGGGGCAAAAATCAGATTGGCCGCCTCGGCATCTGTCAACACCCCGCCCTCGGCCAGCAGGCCTTCGGTGCGTGCTTTTTTGCGGATGCCGTCCAGATCCAGGCCGGCGCCATCGTCGCTGATCTCCACCGTGACATCGTTGCCATGCTGCGCAAGACTGATGGCGATGGTGCCTGCGGCAGGTTTTCCCGCCTTGACACGAAGTTCCGCCGACTCAACGCCGTGGGCAACGGCATTGCGCAGCAAGTGCTCGAACGTCGGCGCCATGCGATCCAGCACACCGCGGTCCATGTCCAGAGAACCGCCCTTGATGTCGAGCTTGACCTGCTTGCCGGCGTCCTTGGCCGCCTGGCGCACGACGCCATACAAACGCTCCGAAATGCCATCGAACTCCACCATCCGGGTGCGCAGCAGATCGCGCTGCAGCTCCCGGGCCTGGCGCGCCTGGGCGATCAAATCATCCTCGACCCCTTCGACCGTGCGCTGCAAATTGCGCTGCACGGTGGCGACGTCATGGACCGACTCGGCCATCATGCGGGTGATTTCCTGCACCCGGGTAAATCGGTCAAATTCGAGCGGATCAAAGCCTTTGGCGGAATCTTTGGACTGCGCCAGTCGCGTCTGCATCTGGGACTCGGATTGCAACTCAATGTCGCGCAACTGATGTCGCAAACGATCCAGATTACCGGTCAAATCACCCAAAGATCCGCGCAACTGCCCCAAACGGGCCTCCAGCCGCGAGCGAGTGATCATGACCTCACCCGCCTGATTCACCATGCGATCCAGCAACTGCGACCGCACCCGCACCGTTTGGTTCTGCAAGGGGCGCGGCGACGCCAGAGGCGTCACCGACGGGAGGTGTGTCGTCGGAGTTGCCTGCGCCACAGCAACCGAAGTCGCTTCTTTGACGGGGGAAAGTACGGAAGCTGCATCTTCGGCCACCGGACTCGCTTCGGGCAAGGTCAAGGCCTGTTCAGGCGTGGCGCACAGTTGGTCAAAGTTGGCTTGAATCGCATCAAAGTGGGCCAACAAAGGCTCCAAATGCGGCATCTCAACAAATTCAGTGCCCAGTTGCTCAATGGCCGACTCCATGCGGTGCGCCATCTCGCCCAAGCGCATGGCGCCTGCCAGACGGGCACTGCCTTTGAGTGTGTGAAGAACGCGCAGTATTTCGCTGCGGGCGCCCAAATTGTCGGGACGCGCCGTCCAATGCCGCAACGCCCCGCCCAACTGCGGCAACAACTCCGCGGCTTCTTCTTGAAAAATCGGGAGCAAGTCCACATCCAGCACATCAAGCGCATCAATGTCATCGCTTTCAACATTGATCTCGATATCCGGGGCGGATGGGATGTCCATCGAAAAGTCGACTTCATCCACGGCAGGCGCAACAACCGAATACGCAAGCTCTGCCTCTGCCTCTGCCTCTGCCTCTGCCTCTGCCTCTGCCTCTGCTTCTGCTTCTGCTTCTAATGCAGGTTCTGCTTCCAACGGTTCGCTAACCTCGGCGACTTCCAAGTCTGGCTCCGAGTCGAAGTCGAGCTCAAACGGGACTTCCGAGTCAGCCACCAATTCGTTGTACAAACTATCTTCTTCGCTGTCTGCAAGGGCTGAAAACTCAATTGCCAGAATGGCTTTAAGCGCGTCAATGAGGGCGCGATTGGGCTCCTTGAGGAACCCGGCGGCAAATTGATGCAGCAAACGGCGAATATCTTCTGCGGCCTCAATGAATACTTGGGCGTGCTCTGGATGACTTTGCGCATGAAGTCGCACATGTTCCAAGGCCTGTTCCAGTGCCCGGGCAATGTCGGACAAGGCAAAAAACCCAACCGTTGCCGAACTGCCGGACAAGGAATGCGCCAGCGCAACCGTGCTATCGGAGATGGGACGGGGTAACTCCAGCGCCCATTCACTCAGTTCAGTCAACAAGCGGCGAGACCATTCATCGGCCTCGTTCAGGTAAACGTTGTACAGCGGTATATCGATGCGCAAGGTTCCAATCACCTTGACTTGATCTTCGAGATCCGATTCTTCAATATCTACTGGTTGGGAGTCCGACTCCAAGTCGGCTTCTGTGCTTTCCAGCGCGGTCAACTCGGGATGCAATGTTTCTTCTTCGTCCGGATCAACTTCTGCGTCATCAGGCAAGGACGCCAGGTCCGAAACATCCGAAACCACAGGAGTTTCCGGGATGACCGAAAAGTCCAAATCCATCAGGTCCAGGAGATCGTCTTCCACCGCCGCCGGCACGGGAGCATTGTTCGCCCCATCCTGGTCGGGCTGGACCATAAAGACCTGCGTCGCATCAAAATCAATGATTTGCGTTGAAGAAAACTCAGGATGCGCATCCTCGTCGTCTTCTTCTGCCATTTCGTCCGCGACGGCGACGTCTTCTGCAATGGCGACAACGACTTCTTCTGCGGCGTCTTCGAGCACCTCGGCAGCATCCTGCGGCACATCCAGCATTGCTGGCGCTTGCACGTCTTCACCGGGCAACTCAAGATCATGCACACAATTGTCAAGCCGCAAACCATCTGCAGCTTTACGAAACGCTTGCGCAGTCCACTGCGCATCATCATCCGTTGCGATGTCCTCGACCCAGCGACCCAAGCCCTGCATGGCCTTGTCCGAGAGTTTCAGCAACTCGTCACTGGCAGGCTTTTGCTCTGCCAACCAGCTGTTGAGCAACTGCTCCAGGGACCAGGCGGCCTCGCCAAACTCGTTGAGACCCACCATACGCGAACTGCCTTTGAGCGTATGAAACGAGCGCCGAAGCGTCGTCTGCTGTCCCAAATCAGCAGGGTCTTCAACCAGCGCCTGGATAGCCCCCAAACCGGCTTGAACCACTTCCCGCGCTTCTTCCAGAAAGATGTCCTTCAACTCACGCTCGTCATCCTCTTCGGTATTGACGGCATCTGTGACAACTTCCGGGGTCGGAGCGAGCGCTGGCGCTATCACCTCAATCAGGTCGGCTGATTGCGGGAACTCCAGCGGCAATGCCAGTTCAGCAAAATTCTCGACGACAGGACTGTCAACGGCCGCATCATCCGTCGTAACCTGTGCCGCCAGTTTCTGGCGTCCCATCAAGGGTTTGAATTCGCCCAACTCTTCGTCATACACAAAGAGTTTCTTGGCCAACTCACGCTGATAACTCAGCATGTCAATCAAAAACCCGAGGCCCCCCAGGCTATTTCCGAGTTTTTCAAAAATTCCTTTGCGCGCGGACTCAACGTCGATGTCGTCAACCAGGAATTGCTCGACACTGCCACGCATGCGCAGTGTTGCAAGGGCTGCTTGATCGAGACCCAAAACAGAGAACACGCCGCGCATCTGGGCCAACTGGCTGGGCACCTCATGCAGTGGCGTTTTGTCCAGCGGATTCCGAAAGAAAGCATCCAGCGAGCGTTCAACCTCTCCCAGATTCGTTCGCAACTCATCGACCACGCTGCCCATGATCTGACGGTCACTGACCCGACGGTACAGGTCTTCCATCCATTTTTCTAGCGGCTCGGTCTGTCCGCCCGCATTGATATGCTCCAGACGCCGGGCCAAGCTGGCACTGCGCTCGGCCATATGCGAGTCAGTTGGATCCAGATCTTCATAGGCGGCTTCCAGATACAACACGACCGTCGCCACTTCCATGGCCAATGAGGGTGCAGGCGCTTCGCCAGAACGCGCGGTGGCATCAATGGCGTGCGTCAAGGCGCGAACCAGATCGCTGCTCTCGGGGTGCAATTTCAAGACCGAATCAGTCACCAGACTGAACTGATCCGTCGCCACCTTCAATCGGTTGGTGTCCCCTCCAGCGAGAGCGGACCAGGTCTCGGTTGCAGCCGCGATGCGCTTGCGGGCCTGAACCAGCAGCGCCGGATCAAAACGGCCAAACTGGGGCGTCACGTAATCAATGTGTTTTGTCTGATTCAGGCCATAAACGGCGCGAACGGCCCTGAGCACGGGTGCCGGCATGCCCGACTCCGGTATGGCGATGGCACAGAAAAACAGCAAATCCTGAATCAGTCGCTCAGAAATACTGGCATCGCCACGTGCCAGCGTTCTGTATTGAAGCAGGATTCGAGAGGCAGCTCGCTTGCCGTACACATCGGAAGGGCAAAGCCCCAGCGACACGGCTTCAAAATAGGCAGCACAAATTTTCCAGAATACGCGGGCTTCCAGCCCCGCTTGGGCCGCGGCAAAACCAAGGCTGATATCGCGCAAGTCTTTGGCAGCATCGACATCCGCAGACTTGACAACCTTCAGGACCAACCGGTCAAGACGTGACTGAACCGATGCATTATCGTAAGCGAGCGATGCGCTCTCTTGCGGCAAAGGAATGTCCATCCAGTGAAACTCAAACGGCCATAAATCCGCCGGGTGAACGCGATCATCACCAACCAATGTCTGTACTTCGCTGTACTGCGGGAACAGCGCTACTGGCGATGCCATTTTGCCCTTGAGAACCCCTTCCAGATATTCAGTCAGTGCAAAGCTGGCGCGTTCTACTTTATTGGCGGCATCGTCGCTGCACAACTCTGGACGCTGAACAAACCGCTGGGCCAGCGCCTCCATGGCACGCAAGACCTTGGCGGGCTCCGTCATGCCCACCATCTCAAGAGCACCCACGGCCTGATGCAGTTGCTGCCTGGCAATGCGCAATTGGCTGGCATCCAGCGCGGCCAAATCCG
>JAZKHK010000148.1:0-1462 GCA_040385425.1 Pseudomonadota bacterium
AGCGACCTACCTGCCCTTCCTTGACCATACCGGACAAGCGGTTGATCAAGGCTTGGCCATTTATTTTCCCGCCCCCCACTCATTCACGGGCGAGGATGTCCTTGAATTGCAGGCTCACGGGGGTCCAGTGGTGCTTCAACTGTTACTGGCGCGCTGCCTGGAAGCAGCAGCCGAGCAGGATTCAGTCACTCAGATACCCCGACTGGTGGGCTTGCGGGTCGCACAGCCAGGTGAGTTTTCCGAGCGAGCCTTCCTCAATGACAAGATTGATCTGACCCAAGCCGAGGCGATTGCCGATCTAATTGACGCCAGTACCGAAGCGGCAGCCCGCAGCGCCAGCCTGTCATTGTCGGGCGCATTCTCCAAGGAAATCCATACACTGCGCGACGCGCTGATTCATCTGCGCATGCTGGTAGAGGCAACGCTGGACTTTCCCGAAGAAGAAATCGACTTCCTGCGCAAGGCTGACGCGCATGGACAGCTATCAAAACTGCAGCAAACATTGCAAACGGTGCTGCAGCGTGCTCGCCAGGGCGCGCTCTTGCGCGAAGGCATCAAGGTAGTGATTGCGGGGCAGCCCAACGCCGGCAAATCATCCCTGCTCAACGCGCTGGCAGGCGCCGAACTGGCCATCGTCACGCCGGTGGCAGGAACCACCCGTGACAAGGTGCAGCAAACCATCCAGATTGAAGGGGTGCCGGTGCATGTGATTGACACCGCCGGTTTGCGCGACAGTGAGGATGAGGTCGAAAAAATCGGCATTGCGCGGGCTTGGGATGCCATCGAAACGGCTGACGCGGTTTTGTTTTTGCATGACATGACGCGCATGAATGCTGCAAATTACATAGCTGATGATGCAGTAATTACAAGGGCTTTAGCCTTAAAACTACCTGCAAAAGTGCCTGTCATCGATATCTGGAACAAGGCCGATGTCATCGCTACGCCGACGCACGCTGGCGGCCTGACCCTGTCAGCAAAAACCGGCGCAGGACTGGACACATTGCGCAGCAAGCTACTGGAGGTTGCGGGTTGGCAATCAGCCCCAGAGGGCGTCTTCATTGCCCGGGAACGCCACGTACAGGCGCTACGCCAAGTGGATCTGCATTTAAAGGAGGCCAACGCCCATTTGGCAGCCCATGCACAATCACTGGACCTGCTGGCGGAAGAACTTCGTCTGGCGCAAAATGAGCTAAGTCAAATAACTGGTGAATTTACGTCAGATGATCTGCTGGGGGTGATATTCTCCAAATTTTGCATCGGCAAATAGATTTGTTGCTTGCTTGTTCACGGCCAAAACGTCTTCAGCACCATTGATGCGGTGCTGGTATGACCTGAAAGAAAATCATGTCCTTCTTCAACTGGTTCACCAGCACCAAACCAGCGAAATCAGCTCCCGCCTCTAAAAGCTCAGGTTTGGGGCTGACTGATGCAACCATTCCCCTGACGCACCCTGACAGACATC
>JAZKHK010000148.1:1472-12446 GCA_040385425.1 Pseudomonadota bacterium
CAAATCGCAAAATCGAGCGCCATGAGCGTCGAGAGCTTCTTTATAGTGTCGTACGGGACTCAATGATTCGAGCCGAGGTGCTGGCTGCCAATTACAAATTCAAGGTTCTGTCGCTGGATGCACATGGGCTTCAATACCTCGTCATGATGGACCTGTCCAAGCAATCTGCAAGCGACCCCGTTCGTCTGACCGAAATTGAAAGCGAGATCGCCCGGACGGCCAAAATGCGTCATGACATCACCGTCACCGCCGTTTATTGGCGCCTGAACGAACAGGTCACAGCCGGCCTGTCGCAGACTCTTTCGCCCCATGGAGCACAGCGTCCACCCCAAATCGCAGAACAACAGCCCCCCCCATCCGAAAAAACAGGGACTCAAAGCACGCCAGCAACGCCCATCTATGAACCCTTGCAAGATGATGAAGTCGCAGCGTTCAAACAGGCACTGGCCAAGGTTACGCCTGCTACAGCCCCACGGGCATCCGGTCAGATCGTGACCTCGGGACGCCGCAACCCGTCGCCCCCGGTTGAATTCCAGGATACGCAAATGCTACCAACGCATGAACGCGCCTCCCCCCTCAGCATGACCCAATACGGGGATTTAAACTGACCAATTCAGCAGGGTTTAATGCCCAGCGAAATCAATCAGTGTAAAAAGGGGTAAACCCGAAGCCCTTAGCTTCTCGGAGCCGCCCAGTTCCGGCAGGTCCACAATGGCAGCGCCTTCGATGACTTGGGCCCCCAGTTTTTCAAGTAATTTCATACCCGCCATCATGGTGCCGCCAGTGGCGATCAAGTCGTCAATCAACAGCACACGGTCACCGGATTTAACGGCGTCGGTATGCAACTCAACAGTAGCACTGCCGTATTCCAGCTCATAGGTTTCTTCCACCGTCGTGAACGGCAGCTTGCCTTTCTTGCGGATCGGCACAAAGCCGACATTCAACTCATAAGCCACCACGGCACCCAAAATAAAACCACGGGCATCCAGGCCAGCCACTACATCGGGCCGCATGGACTGGCCCATATAGCGGTGAACAAAGGCATCAATCAGGACTCGAAATACCTTGGCATCTTGCAGCAGTGGCGTGATATCACGAAACTGAACCCCTGGCGCCGGCCAGTCTGGCACAGTGCGAATGTGGTTTTTAAGGTACTGGTTGACGCTGAGGTTTTGCATGACACATCGGTTTGAAATTTGAAGCCGTATTGTGCATCCAGCCTGATGAAGGCCAGACACTGACGAACTCAGCCTTTGAGCAATTTCTGCTCGACCATGGCCAGCATGTCGGTCTTGCCTGAAAGCACGAACGTGTCGCCATCTTCAATCACAGGATCCAGTTCAACAGCCACGACCTTCCCGCCGTGGCGGCGCAAACTGACAATGCGCACATCCCAAGCCTGCAAGGCAAGATGGCTGAGCGGCTTGCCAATGGATTTGGCAGCCAAAGGCAGCGTCAGTGTTGCAAGGCGCTCTTGATGGAGTTCATCCATGGAGCTGTCATCTGCTCCACGGAAATAACCTCGCAGCAAGTTGTAACGCTCATCACGCTGATCTTGCACAATGCGAATCACGCGGCGCATGGGCACGCCTACCAAGGCAAGCGCGTGACTGGCCAGCATCAACGAGCCTTCAATCGCCTCGGGCACGACCTCTGTGGCACCCGCTTGACGCAACGCATCAAGGTCGTGATCATCCTGCGTGCGCACGATCACAGGCACTTGGGGAGCATGAGTCCGGGTATGAGACAACACTTTCATGACACCGGGCACATCCAGGTAAGTGATAACGACTGCACTGGCACGCGCCAGCCCCGCAGCCATGAGCGCCTGAAGACGAGCGGCATCCCCAAAAACGACAGAGTCCCCGGCTGCTGCGGCTTGACGCACCCGATCAGGGTCAAGATCAAGCGCCATATAGGGAATGTTTTCCCGCTCCAGCATGCGTGCCAGATTCTGGCCGCAACGGCCGTAACCACAAATGATGACGTGCTTGTTGGCATTGATCGATTTACGGGCAATGGTGGTCATTTGCAAAGACTGCTGAAGCCACTCGCTGCTGACCAGCTTCATGACCACCTGATTGCTGTACAGAATGATAAAAGGCGTGGCCAGCATGGAGAGCACCATGCTGGCCAATATCGGGTTCAACAAAATGGGCGGCACCAGCGCATTCTCTTGGGCCAGGGTGAGCAACACAAATCCGAATTCGCCCGCTTGTGCGAGGTACAGGCCGGTACGTAGCGCCACCCCCGAAGTGGCTCCCAGGCCGCGTGCCAGCAGAGCGACCAGCGCTGCCTTGAACAGCACCGGCAGGGTGACCAGTAACAACACCAGAGGCCAACGATCCAGCACCATCCGCCAGTCCAGCATCATCCCGATACTGATAAAAAACAGCCCCAGCAACACATCGTGGAAGGGCCGGATATCGGTCTCCACTTGCTGCTTGTATTGGGTCTCCGAAATCAGCATGCCCGCGATAAAGGCGCCCAGCGCCAGACTCAAACCCGCCAACTCGGTCAGCCAGGCCAGACCCAAGGTAATCAGCAACAGATTAAGAACAAACAGCTCTTCGCTTTTACGCCGGGCCACCAGGGTCAACCAAAATCGCATCACCCGCGGACCACCGACCAGCAACAAGGTAATCACCAGCGCGGCCTTGATGGTGGCGATGATCAGCGTTTCAAAAAGCTGCTCACCCGATGCGCCCAGGGCAGGGATCAACACCAGCAAAGGCACGACGGCCAAGTCCTGAAACAGCAAGACGCCCATGACACGCTTGCCGTGCTCGGACTCCATCTCAATGCGCTCGGTCATCAGCTTGACCACAATGGCTGTGCTGCTCATGGCCAACGCACCAGACAAGGCCAAAGCGGTTTGCCAACTCATGCCCCATAAATCAGGAACAAGGTAGGCCAACCCAAGGGTGGCACCAGATGCCCCCAGCATGGTCAGCAGTACCTGAAAAAAACCTAATCCAAACACATGGTTGCGCATGGCACGCAACTTGGACAAATTGAACTCCAACCCGATGACAAACATCAGGAAAACAACCCCAAACTCTCCCAAATGACGTACGCCATCCGCATTTTTCGCCAAGGCCAACGCATTAGGCCCAATGACCACGCCCACAGCCAGATAACCCAACATGGGGGGAAGCTTTAACGACCGACAGAGCACCACGCCCAGCACAGCGGCCAAGAGATAGAGAAGCGTGAGTTCAAGGGGGGTCATTCAGTCATATTATCAAGGGAGACGCCCACCGATAAAATGCAGCCATGACAAGTCAAAAAACTCAAACACCGACATTTGATGGGGCACAGGCTATTCGTCTGGCACAGGAAACGCTCGACATCGAGGCTGCGGCCGTGCTGGGTTTGAAGCAGCACTTGGGAGGGTCATTTATCCGTGCTGTGGAGATGATGTTGAGCGTGAAAGGCCGCGTGGTCGTGATGGGCATGGGCAAGAGTGGTCACATCGGCCGCAAAATTACAGCCACACTGGCCTCGACAGGTACGCCAGCCATGTTCGTACATCCCGCCGAGGCCAGCCATGGCGATCTCGGTATGATCAAGCCGGTTGACTTGGTATTGGCTATCTCGAACAGTGGTGAATCGGAAGAGTTGACCGCCATCCTGCCCATGCTCAAACGCATGGGCGCCCCCCTGATTGCCATGACGGGCAAAGCCGAATCAGCGCTCGCCCGGCATGCAGATGTGTTCCTGGATTGCGGGGTCGAGAAAGAAGCTTGTCCCTTGAACCTTGCCCCCACTGCGAGTACCACAGCACAACTCGCCATGGGCGACGCACTGGCAGTCGCCCTGCTTGATGCGCGCGGCTTCAAGGCAGAGGATTTCGCGCGCTCCCATCCCGGCGGTGCGTTAGGACGCAAGCTGCTTACCCATGTAAGCGATGTGATGCGCTCCGGCAATGACGTACCCCAAGTAGGACCGCAAGCCAGTTTCAGCGAGTTAATGCGTGAAATGAGCGGCAAGGGATTAGGCGCCACAGCTATCGTGGATGACACTGGATGCGTGCTGGGAATTTTTACCGACGGCGATTTGCGCCGCCTGGTCGAAAAAGGCATTGATTTACGAACCACCACGGCACAACAAGTCATGCACCCCAGGCCCAGCACGATCGCCCGCGATGCTTTGGCCGTAGAGGCTGCCGAACTGATGGAGCGCCATCGCATCACCAGCGTGCTGGTACTGGATGCTGCAGGATTATTGTGCGGCGCGCTCAATAGCAATGACTTGATGCGTGCAAAGGTAATCTGATGACTCCCGCCCTCAATTTCGCGCCTGAGTTATTACTTCAGGCGCAAGACATTCGTGTAGTTTTCTTTGACGTGGATGGGGTACTGACCGATGGGGGCTTGTACTTCACGGAGATGGGAGAAACCATTAAACGGTTCAATACGCTAGATGGTCATGGCCTCAAGCTTTTGCAACGCGCAGGCATCACGCCAGCAGTCATTACCGGACGAGATTCAAAACCATTGCGTGTTCGGCTAGCTGCGTTGGGAATTCAACATGTGCACTATGGCACCGAAGACAAACGACCCGCCGCAGAACAAACGCTCCAGTCCTTAGGCCTTGCATGGCACCAAGCCGCGGCGATGGGCGACGACTGGCCCGATCTTGCGGTGATGAAACGCGCAGCGCTGGCATGTGCCCCGCACAATGCCCATGCTGAAGTCAAAGCCATCTCGCACTATGTTACAAGCGCTGAAGGCGGGGCCGGAGCAGTCAGAGAGTTTTGTGATTTTCTGCTGGTGGCTAGCGGAAAATACATCAATTTGCTGGAAGAAAGCACCCTGTGACTACATTTCTCCGTAAAGCATGGGAGCGCCTGTCACTTTACCTTCCTGTCGTTCTCATGGGGGTGCTGGCATTTGGGACCTACTGGTTGGTCCGCAGCACACCCATAATGCAGCAGCCAGAAAAAGAGGCGCCAGCACGACATGAACCCGACTATTTCATGCGCAAGTTTTCAGTCAAAACATTTGATGCGGGAGGGCAACTCAAAAGCGAAGTTTTGGGGACCCACGCTCGACACTACCCCGACACGGACACACTTGAAATCGATCAAGTCCGTATTCGTTCATTCACCCCGGAAGGCCGCCTGACCACTGCCACAGCCAAACACGCATTAACCAATGGAGATGCGTCGGAGGTTCAGTTGTTTGGCGACGCACGGGTGGTACGTGAGCCAATGAAGGACAAAACAGGTCAGACTCAACCACGTTTGGAATATCGCGGCGAGTTTTTGCATGCGTTCATAAATACAGAACGCGTCAAATCACATAAACCGGTAGAGCTGTTGCGCGGAAAAGATCTGTTTACAGCAGATACGATGGATTTCGACAACTTGGACAGGGTGGTACAGCTTAAGGGGCGTGTCAAAAGCACGCTGGTACCTGCAGTCGCCAAATAGGGTATATCTACCTCATGCCCATTCTTGGGGTGCATCCGAGGGCATGACAATGCATGGCTGTTTAAATATGTGCAAGCGCTGCCGTTGACGCTACTAACAACAACGCTGAAATAACAAAAGGGCCTCAAGGGCCCTTTTGTTTTCAATTGGTTAAAAACCAGTTGAGTGCTTAGTAGCTGCTGCGGCCACCGCCGTAACCGCCACCACCGCCGCCACCGCTACGGCCGCCGCCAGCGCCGCCGCCGTAACCGCCACCACCGCCGCCACCGCTACGGCCACCGCCGTAACCGCCGCCGCCAGCGCCGCCACCGAAGCCGCCGCCACCAGTGCGGGGAGGACGGGCTTCCATCGGACGTGCTTCGTTCACAACGAGACCACGACCACCGTATTGTTGACCATTCATGCCATTGATAGCAGCTTGTGCTTCAGCATCGCTGCCCATTTCCACAAAGCCGAAGCCTTTGGAGCGGCCAGTGTCACGTTCCATCATGACCTTGGCGCTGGTGACAGTACCGTGCGCAGCAAATGCTTGCAGCAGGTCTTCGTCACGGAAAGTGTAAGGCAGGTTGCCTACGTATAGTTTGTTGCCCATGAAAGGACTCCTCAAAATGACTCAAAACGCGATGGAGTCCAAAACCGCTATTACCCCGCAATCTACAAAACAATGAAGACTTAAAGCAGACGCGAAACTGACTAAACACCGCAAACTTGTACAACCGAACTCCGATAATACAAAGTTGATTATGCGTCAAGTTTTATATTTCCACAAATTATTTTGCTGGCAATTGATGATGAATCGCAAGTCCGCTGCTTATGGGGACCGGCGCGGCTGCTCGTTGGCGCCAACAGGCAAGGTCTCGGGCTCTTCATAATGTCGCCACTGCTTCATGGCCTGACGCATGGTCAGCACCTGACGCTCAAACATGGGACATGCCGCACAAACTGCCAAGTGCAGGCGCAGGGCAAGCCGATCTTGCCAGGGCAGCAGGCGATCTTCCCGTGCAATCACGAGGGCGGTTACTTCTTTGCACGTTCGTTTAAAAGGCATCATTTCGTTGGCGCTCGGGCAAACCAGTTCAGTTCCAGACATTCGCGCAGGCGAAGCCGGGCGCGATGCAGTTGCACATATAAGTTAGTCGGCGTCAGGCTTAATTCCTTACAAATCTCTTCGCTCGAGAGTTCCAGCCACTCCCGCATCAAAAAAAGCCGGCCTTGGGTTGCCGGAAGTTGGCTGGTACAGGCCTCCAGCACGTCAAAGAACTGGCGACTGTTCAATTGCTGCTCGGGGTTGCCCCATTCCGCCGGCATTTCCGAGAAGTGGCCATCTGCCGAAAAGTCAAAAAATTCCAGCGGATCAACGTCATCGTCAAAATGATCAAGCTCGCTGACTTCCCGGCTGTGATGTCGCAAGGCATCAACCACTTTGTGCTTCAAAATACCAACCAGCCAGGTCTTGAGTTGCGAGCGATTGTTAAAAGACTGGGGCTTGGACAATGCCGCCAGCACGGTTTCAGACACGGCATCTTCAGCCCAAGCCTCGTTTCGCAACTGGAGACGGGCGAAGCGCAGCAGGTAAGCACGCTGCTCAACCAGTTGCTGCTCATAGGATGTTTGAGGTGCGGTGGTCATGGTAGATAACACAGTGTACGAGTGACAGCGAGGGTAGCGGCCCCATTTTCAAGGGGTCTGACCGACTGAGGCCCGACGGAGTCGCATGCGGAATGCAAAAAACATGAAACAGAAAAACATCGTCAACACCACCCCCCTTCGTCGAGTCCGGCTGTGGCCGCGCCGCCTGGGCTGGCGGCTGGCACTGGGCTTTGGATCACTGGTGTTGCTGATGCTCGTGGCCTTGGCCTTGGCCAGTCTGGAAATCCGGTCCATGACCAAACTGACCCAGCGTTTTGCCACCCAGGACATGCAGCGCCTGCTGCGTGTTCAGGCCTTGTCTTTGTACACCGAAGGCGCGGGCAATGCCTTGCTGCGCCTGATGAACGCGCCGCGCGAACACCGCGTTCCAGAATACACCGACGTAGACGAGCGCAATCTCCGGATCGATGGCCTCATCAACTCCCTCGCGGGACAGCTTGACGATCCCGCGCAGGAACAAACCCTGCAGCGGCTGGTCGCAGCACGAACCGCCTATTCGAAAGCCTTTACCGCCACGGTCGACGAAATCGAGGGCAACGACCCCAAGGCCGCCATGCGGGCCTATATCAAGCTGGTGAAACCATCTCTCACGCAAATGCTGCTGGAGTCCAACACCCTGGTCAATCGCGAACGGGAACGGGTGGAGCGCCAAATGGCTTATGCCCAGACCCGATTCGAGCAACTGGCGCTGTGGGTCGCCGGCCTGTCGCTGCTGGCCGTGGGCCTGGCGATCATCCTGGCGCTGCGCACCACGCGCAGTGTGGTGCGCCCGCTGGCCGAACTGGAGGCCGCCGCGCTGCGCATTGCCGATGGCGATTACGGCACCCCCATGCTGCCCACCAGCGCCGAAGAAGTGAACCGGGTGCGCCAGGCCCTTCATGCCATGACCGAAGCCATTGCGGCGCGCGAAACAGAAATTGAGCACCTGGCGTTCCGCGATCCGCTGACGGGTCTGCCCAACCGCACCTTTTTGCTGGAACCGGTGGTGGGCCAATGCGGCGACAACAACTGCTTTATGCTGATTGATCTCGCACGCCTGAAAACCATCAACGAAACCCTGGGTTTCACCACGGGCGACACCTTGATCAAGGAAGTGGCGCAGCGGGCCGACCGGGTCATCAAGCAAGCCGTCAGCACCGGTTTGATCGGCGGCCCCCACCCCTTGGTGGCGCACCTGTCGGGCGGGCGGTTTGCCGTGTCGTTCAGCGCGCCGGACCGTTCTACCGTGGAACAGTTGCGCCTGCAGTTGGAACAGGCCATGGCGCAGCCAGTGCTGTGCAGCGGCCACAGTGTGGATTTGAATCTGGCCTATGGTTTGGCCGATTCGCCCGGAGATGGCGCGCGCTCGGTCAGCACCTTGATGCGCAACGCCGAGGTAGCCTTGAATGCGGCCAAAAAAGCGGCCGTTGGGTTTGCCTGGTACAGCGAAGCGCAGGAAGCCGCCCGTTTGGGCCACCTGAGTCTGGTCTCGGACTTGCGCGTGGCCGTGGCCACGTCCCAGTTGCAAATGTGGCTGCAACCCAAGTTCTCGCTGGCGACGGGCCGCGCCGTCGGGGCTGAGGCCCTGGTGCGCTGGCAGCATCCGCAGCGCGGCTTGATAACGCCGAATGAATTCGTGCCCTTTGCCGAGCAAACCGGCTACATCGGCCTGGTCACCATGTGGATGATGGAAGAAGCCTTGCGTACCCTGGCGCGCTGGGCGCCGGTGCAGCCGGAGCTCAGCATCTCGGTGAACCTGAGCACGCGCGACCTGGAAGACCCGCAATTTTGCAGCCGCGTGAAGCAACTGATTGAGCGGCACGGCGTCAACCCGAAACGGCTGCACCTGGAGATCGTCGAGAGCGGGCTGATGGAAGACCCGCACAACAGCGTGGCCGTGCTGCATGAGCTGCGGGCGTTGGGCGTGCCGCTGTCGATTGACGACTTTGGCACCGGCTATTCGTCGCTGGCCTACCTGCAGCAACTGCCGGTGAACGAGCTCAAGATCGACCGCAGTTTTATTGCCGGCGTCGATGCCTTGCCGGGCACCCAGCGCCTGGTCAAAACCATGATCGAAATGGGGCACGGCATGGACATGGTCGTCACCGCCGAGGGCGTGGAGACCGAGGCCGAGCGCGACACCATCATGCGTCTGGGCTGCGATGTGATGCAGGGCTACCTGGGCAGCCGGCCCTTGCACGGAGCCGCTTTACAAGCATGGTTTGAGGCTCTAGCCCCTATCCAGACTGCCTTAGTAGCTATTAATTAAATAGCAAAAACTACCAGTTCGCTTCACGTTCCGGCGTGGCGCTGATTTTGTGAATTGACAAATCCGCACCGTCATATTCTTCTTCCTGGCTCAGGCGCAGCCCCATGGTGGCCTTCAGCAGGCCGTACACCACCAAGCCACCCACAGCCGCCCAGACCACGCCCATGGCGGTGCCGATGAATTGGGCGCCGAATGAAACGCCGCCCAATCCGCCCATGGCTTTCGTGCCAAAAATGCCCGCCGCAATGCCGCCCCAAGTGCCGCACAAACCGTGCAGCGGCCAGACGCCCAGCACGTCGTCGATCTTCCATTTGTTTTGCGTCAGCGTGAACATGAAGACAAAAATGCCGCCAGCCACCGCGCCCACGCCCAGTGCGCCCAGCGGGTGCATCAGGTCCGACCCCGCACAGACCGCGACCAGACCCGCGAGCGGGCCGTTGTGGACAAAGCCGGGATCGTTCTTGCCAACGATCAAGGCCGCCAGCGTGCCGCCGACCATGGCCATCAACGAGTTCACCGCCACCAAGCCCGAGATTTTGTCCAGCGTTTGCGCGCTCATCACGTTAAAGCCAAACCAGCCCACCGTCAGCACCCAGGCGCCGAGCGCCAGAAACGGAATGCTGGAAGGCGGGTGCGCCGAAATGCCGCCATCCTTGCGGTAGCGGTTAGAGCGTGCACCCAGCAGAATCACGGCAGGCAACGCAATCCAGCCGCCCACGGCATGCACCACCACGCTGCCGGCAAAGTCATGAAACTCTTCCCCCGTCAGGCCCTTGATCCAGGCCTGCACGCCAAAGTGCTGGTTCCACACAATGCCTTCAAAGAACGGGTACACAAACCCCACGATCACGGCGGTGGCCATCAACTGCGGCCAGAACTTGGCGCGCTCGGCAATGCCGCCCGAAATGATGGCCGGAATGGCGGCCGCAAAGGTCAGCAAAAAGAAAAACTTGACCAGCTCATAGCCATTCTTGGCCGCCAGTTGCTCCGCGCCCACAAAGAAGCTGGTGCCGTAGGCCACGCCGTAACCAATGATGAAGTACACCACCGTAGAAACCGAGAAGTCCACCAGAATCTTGACCAGCGCATTCACCTGGTTTTTGCGGCGCACGGTGCCGAGCTCCAGAAATGCAAAACCAGCGTGCATGGCCAGCACCATGACTGCGCCAAGAAGAATGAACAGGGTGTCTGCGCCCTGTTTTAGTGCTTCCATGAGAACCTCTTTGGATGAAATGATTTGAATTGGTGCGTTTATTTTGATGAAACTCAAAACGCACCAAACACAAGCAAAAACTGCGCCACAACAGATTTAATCATCCCATAACCGTGCAGCAACTATCCAAAATAGGTGCATCAAATTACATCTCGCATTGAGATTCCCGCAATTGGGGCGGATTGCCCTGCCCGCGCCAAGGTTGTTCGGTTGATATACTGCTTCAGCGCCGATTTGCCACAGCTTGCGGGCGCTTAACAAGTTCAGCTAAAGACGCCAGCCAACCCGGTCTCGCCTTTAGCGACGCCGGGTTTTTTATTTTTTGAAACTTTGTGGGAAAGACCGCAGTTACGCGAAGCGAACAAGCGCTGTCCCCGACTGATTAAGATGATTTCAACGCCACAGTCCATGCACTTCGCCGACCCT
>JAZKHK010000148.1:12456-14112 GCA_040385425.1 Pseudomonadota bacterium
TGTTTCACCGCAAGCGATGCATTTCGCGACGCCTTTGCCTTTGCAAAGCGGCGCGTCACTTCGCGGTTACTCCTTGAGTTTCGAGACCTACGGCACGCTCAATGCCGACCATTCCAACGCGGTGCTGATCTGCCACGCCCTCAATGCCTCGCACCATGTGGCGGGGGTTTATGCCGGGCAGGACAAGAGTGAGGGCTGGTGGGACAACATGATTGGTCCGGGCAAGCCGCTCGATACCAACCAGTTTTTTGTCATTGGCGTCAACAACCTCGGCTCCTGCTTTGGCTCCACCGGCCCGATGCATGTGAACCCGGATACCGATCAGGTTTATGGCGCTGATTTCCCGGTGGTCACGGTCGAAGACTGGGTCAACGCCCAGGCCCGCCTGCTGGACGCCATGGGGATCGAGACGCTGGCCGCCGTGATGGGCGGCAGCCTGGGCGGCATGCAGGCCCTGAGCTGGACACTGCAATACCCGAACCGCATGCGCCACGCCGTGGTGGTGGCCAGCGCACCCAACCTGACGGCGGAAAACATTGCTTTCAACGAAGTGGCGCGGCGCGCCATCACCACCGACCCCGATTTTCATGGCGGGCATTTCTACGCGCATGGCACCGTGCCCAAACGCGGCCTGCGCATCGCCCGCATGATCGGGCACATCACGTACCTGAGTGACGACGTGATGAACGAAAAGTTTGGCCGCCAATTGATCGCCGCTGCCCAGGACGGCGCGCAACGCAACTACTTTTACAGCACGCTGGAAGCCGAGTTTCAGATTGAAGGTTATCTGCGCTACCAGGGTGACAAGTTTGCCGAGTACTTTGACGCCAACACCTACCTGCTGATCACCCGCGCGCTCGATTACTTTGACCCGGCCCGCACCTACGGCGGCGACCTGAGCCAGGCGCTGGCCCGCGCCACCTGCAAGTTCCTGCTGGTCAGCTTCACCACCGACTGGCGCTTCTCGCCCAAACGCAGCCGCGAAATCGTCAAAGCCCTGCTCGACAACCAGCGCGACGTGAGCTACGCCGAGATCGATGCGCCGCACGGACATGATGCCTTTTTGCTCGATGACCCCCGCTACATGGGCGTGGTCAGCTCTTATTTTGATAGCGTCGCCAAAGAGGTGACGGCCAACGTGGGAGCAACAGCATGAGCGACAAAACAACCATGCACGCCATTGCCAAGCTGGTGCCCGAGGGCTCGCGCGTGCTCGACCTGGGCTGCGGCGACGGCGCCCTGCTGGCACACCTGCAACAGACCCGCAGCTGCACCGGCTACGGCGTCGAGATTGCGGATGCCAACGTGCTGGCCTGCGTGCAGCGCGGCGTCAACGTCCTGCAGTTCAACCTGAACGAAGGGCTGAACATGTTTGGCGACGCTTCGTTCGACGTGGTGCTGCAACTCGACACCCTGCAACACCTGCGCAATGCCGAAGTGATGCTGCGTGAAACGGTGCGCGTCGGGCGCGTCGGCATCGTCGCCTTCCCCAACTTTGCGCACTGGCCGAACCGCCTGAGCGTGCTCAAGGGCCGCATGCCGGTGACGCGCCGCCTGCCCTACCAGTGGTACGACACGCCCAACATCCGCGTCGGCACCTACAAGGACTTCGAGGTGCTGGCCGGCAAGAACAACCTGCGCGTGCTCGACGCCTTC
>JAZKHK010000149.1:0-17640 GCA_040385425.1 Pseudomonadota bacterium
TCTTGAACACCACTTTGTCCTGGATGATGGCGTGCGTGCCCACCACCAGCCCGGCCTCGCCGCTGGCGATCAGCGCCAGCATCTCGCGGCGCTCTTTGGTTTTCTGGCTGCCGGTGAGCCAGGCGGTTTTGATCTGGAGCGGCTCCAGCCAGCTCAGCAGCTTGGCAAAGTGCTGCGTGGCCAGAATTTCGGTCGGCGCCATCAGCGCGCACTGCCAGCCGGCCTCGATGCAGATCGCCGCCGCCAGCGCCGCCACCACGGTTTTGCCGGCGCCCACATCGCCTTGCAGCAGCCGGTGCATCGGCACGGAGCGGGCCAGATCGCGGGCGATTTCCGCGCTGACGCGCCGCTGGGCTGCCGTGAGCTGGAACGGCAGCGCGGCCAGCAATTGTTCGTGCAGCGGCAAGACGTGCGTCTGCGCCGGGGATGCGTCGTCCGGGGGTGCCAGGGCAAGCGTTGCATCCAGCGCGTGAGGACCCGCAGGCCGCAGCACCGGCGCGCGCAGGCGGGCGCGTTCGCGCTTGGCCTGCAGTTGCGAGAGCTGCTGCGCCAGCAACTCTTCGGCCTTGAGCCGCTGCCAGGCCGGATGGCTGTGGTCTTCCAGCGTGGCCAGCGCCACGTCGGGCGTCGGGTTGTGCAAAAAGGATAGCGCCTTGCGTAGGCTCCATAAGGGCTGGAGGCCAATTTCATGTAAATCCTGCGCCAAAATGGTGTCCGACAGGTCGGCCCGCGTCAAACCGCCCTGCACCGCCCGGCGCAGGTAAGCCTGCGGCAAACCCGCCACCGTGGGGTACACCGGCGTGAGGGCCGTGGCGAGGTCGCCGCCGGCGGCCTTGAACGCCGGGTGCATCATTTGCAGCCCCATGAAACCACCCCGGATTTCACCGCGTGCCCGGATGCGGTTGCCCACGGCCAGCGCCTTTTGCTGCGCAGGGTAAAAACTGAAAAACCGCAGCGTGCAGGTGTCCGTGCCGTCGTCCAGCGTCACCAGCAACTGGCGGTGGCCGGAGACCTTGACCTCGCAAGCGGTGACCACGCCTTCGACCTGCGCCATCTCGCCCTCGCGCACCTCGTCCAGCTTGACGATGCGGGTTTCGTCCTCGTAGCGCAGCGGCAGGTGCAGCGCCAGGTCGATCGGGCGCACCAGGCCGAGCTTGAGCAGCGCTTTTTGCGGGCCGGACAAGGGCTGCGATTTGGTGGTTTCAGGCAGGGCGGCATTCATGCTGTGATTGTGGCTCAGGCGCTGGATTGTTCGCTTGTCGAAAGCGGCTGGATTGACAACAAATCATGTTTCAAAAAGTATGAAAACGATAGCGCATCAGGCTTATCCGGTAAGGGCTAGAGGCCAATTTGGCTTAAAAAATAGCCGTAAATCCAGGTTCCAGGGTGAAATCGTAGCCAAGGAGGAACCCGCTGGCCGCGGCGGATCGGTTTTTGGCTGCGACAATCCCGGTCTTTCTTCAACTTGGTACGGGTTTGTCCAACCCTCAAGCACTATGCCTATCTCTTCGCCCGGCGCCACGCGCCCTTATTGTTTAAGCGACTTCGACTTTGAATTACCTGAAGCGCTGATCGCCCAACACCCCGCGTCCGAACGCAGCGGTTCCCGCCTGCTCGATGGCACGCAAACCACCCCGACCGACCGGATTTTCCGCGCCCTGCCCTCGCAGTTGAAAGCGGGCGACCTGCTGGTGTTCAACGACACCAAGGTCATCAACGCCCGCCTGTTCGGCGAAAAAGCGACCGGCGGCAAGCTGGAGCTGCTGATTGAACGCGTGTTGAGCGGCAACCAGGTGGCGGCCCACATGCGCGTCAGCAAAAAGCCCGAAGTCGGCGCCACGGTGGCGCTGCTCAGTGCGCCCGGCACCGATGACCATCTGCGCGCCACGCTGCTGGGGCGCTGGCCCGATGCCGATGGTCCGCTGTTTCGCTTTGTGCTGTCCAACGACGCCGGCGACGACCCCTACACCTTGATGGAACGCCACGGCCATGTGCCGCTGCCGCCCTACATCACGCATGCCGACTCGGCCGAGGACGCCACGCGCTACCAGACCGTGTTTGCCAAAAACCCCGGCGCCGTCGCCGCCCCCACTGCCGCGCTGCACTTTGACGAAGCGCTGCTGGCCGCGATCGACGCGATGGGCGTGCAGCGCGCCCACGTCACCCTGCACGTCGGCGCCGGCACCTTCCAGCCGGTCAAGACCGAGAACCTGGCCGAGCACCAGATGCACAGCGAGTGGTACGACGTGCCCGACGCCACGCAGCAAGCCATTGCCGAGTGCCGCGCGCGCGGTGGCCGCGTGGTGGCCGTGGGAACAACCTCGGTGCGCACGCTGGAGTCCTGGGCGAAGACCGGTCAGACCCGCGGCGATACCAACATCTTCATCACGCCAGGCTTTGACTTCCAGGTGGTGGATGCACTGGTGACCAACTTCCACTTGCCCAAGTCCAGCCTCATGATGCTGGTGAGCGCCTTTGCCGGCTACGAGCACATCATGGCGCTGTACCGCCACGCCATCGCCAACCATTACCGTTTTTTCAGCTATGGCGACGCCATGCTGCTCCACAAAGAAAAGACTTCCCATGCTGCAGTTTGACCTTCTCAAAACCGACGAGGCGCAAGGCGCTTACGCCGGCTCGCACGCCCGCCGCGGCCAACTCACGCTGAACCACGGCGTGGTGCAAACCCCGATCTTCATGCCGGTCGGCACCTACGGCACCGTCAAGGGCGTGATGCCGCGCAGCCTGGAAGAAATGGGCGCGCAGATCATCCTGGGCAACACTTTCCATTTGTGGATGCGCCCCGGGCTGGACGTGATGGCCCAATTTGGCGGCCTGCACAAGTTCGAGAAATGGGACAAACCGATCCTCACCGACTCCGGCGGTTTCCAGGTCTGGAGCCTGGGCGAGATGCGCAAGATCACCGAGGAAGGTGTCAAGTTCTCCAGCCCCGTGAACGGCGACAAGCTGTTTTTGACGCCCGAAATCTCGATGCAGATCCAGACCGTGCTCAACAGCGACATCGTCATGCAGTTTGACGAATGCACGCCCTATATTTCGGTCGAGCCCAAGACCAAAGGCCAGCTCACCACCGAGGCTGAAGCGCGCTATTCCATGGAGCTCAGCCTGCGTTGGGCCAAGCGCTGTCAGGCCGAATTCACCAAGCTGGAAAACCCCAACGCCTTGTTCGGCATCGTGCAGGGCGGCATGTTCGAGCACCTGCGCCAGGAATCGCTGGAGCAACTGGTGGAGATGGACTTCCCTGGCTATGCGGTCGGCGGCGTCAGCGTCGGCGAGCCAAAAGACGAGATGCTGCGCATCATGGCGCACACGCCGCACCAGCTGCCCGCGCACAAGCCGCGCTACCTGATGGGCGTCGGCACGCCGGAAGATCTGGTGCAAGGCGTGGCAGAAGGCGTGGACATGTTCGACTGCGTGATGCCAACGCGCAACGCCCGCAACGGCACGCTGTTCACGCGCTTTGGCGACCTGAAAATCCGCAACGCGCGCCACAAGATGGACGAGCAGCCGCTGGACCCGAGCTGCACCTGCCACGCCTGCGCCGGCACCTCGGGCGTGTCATGGGCCAACGGCGGGCGCGACGGCTTCTCTAGAGCCTACCAGCACCATCTGGACCGCTGCGGCGAAATGCTGGGACCGATGCTGGCCAGCATCCACAACCTGCATTACTACCTGAACCTGATGTCCGAAGTGCGCGCAGCGCTGGACGCGGGCACCTTCGGCCAGTTCCGGGCGCAATTCAAGGCGGACCGGGCGCGCGGGGTTTAAGGCAAGCTTCACCAGCTCGCAATTTATCCTTGCAATTGATGGAATGAAACTCCATAATTGCAAGGATGTTTGAACGGCAACTACGCTCTCTTCTGGCTGAAGAACTCCTGCATTCTCCGGCCATCGCCTTGCTCGGGCCGCGCCAGGTCGGCAAGACCACCCTGGCACTGGAAGTGGCCAAAACCATTCCCAGCATCTACCTTGACCTGGAGTCCGAACGTGACCGCGCCAAACTGGCGCAGCCCGAGTTGTATCTGGCCGACCATCTGGACAAGCTACTGATCTTTGACGAAGTCCACCGGGCTCCGGGTTTGTTCCCCGTCTTGCGCGGACTGATCGACCAGGCCCGACGCCAGGACAAACGCTCAGGTCTGTACCTTCTGCTGGGCTCAGCCTCTCTGGACCTGCTGCAACAATCAGGCGAAACGCTGGCAGGCCGCATTGCCTACCTCGAACTCGGCCCCTTGAACGTCATGGAAACCGGCTCCGGCCAGCTCGACGCCCTCTGGCTGCGTGGTGGCTTTCCTGAAAGCCTCACGGCTCCCAGCGAGGCGCGAAGCCTGCGGTGGCGGCAGAACTTTATTCGCACCTACCTTGAACGCGACATTCCACAATTTGGCCCGCGCATTGCAGCTGAAACCTTGCGCCGCTTCTGGACCATGCTGGCCCACCACCACAGCGGTTTGCTCAACGTGGCCCAACTCGCCCGTAACCTGGGCGTGGACGCCAAAACCGCCCAAAGCTACATTGACCTGCTGTGCGACCTGCTGCTGGTGCGCCGCCTGCAGCCCTGGCATGCCAACATCGGCAAACGCCTGGTCAAGTCACCCAAGGTGTATGTGCGCGATAGCGGTCTGGTGCATGCGCTGCTGGACATCGGCGCGAAGGAAACCCTGCTGTCTCACCCGGTCGTGGGGGCGAGTTGGGAGGGGTTCGTGATTGAAAACCTGCTGGCCTGCGCCGGGGCCAGCGTGCAGGCCTATTTCTACCGCACCAGCGGCGGTGCAGAAATCGACCTGCTGCTGGCCTGGCCAGGGGGCGAACTTTGGGCCATCGAAATCAAGCGCAGCTTGACCCCCAAAGTTGAACGCGGCTTTCATGCCGCTTGCGAAGACCTGACTCCGGCCCGCAAACTGCTCGTCTATGCCGGACAGGACACATTCCCCCTTGGACATGGCGTGCAAGCCCTGTCCCTACCAGCGCTTTGCCAGGAAGTACTTGAACGGGGACTGCAGGCTTAATTGCTTGTAAAAACCGTCAAAACACCGGTGTAGCCATACAGATGATTGCGGGCAATTTCGCCCCCGGCGAAAAAGCCCACCAGCGGCACATCGCCGAGCGCGCGGCGCACGATTTGCAGTTCGGCGCTCGGTCCGCCAAAATGCGGGCCGCCGCGCCCTGAGCAGCTGACATAGACCGCCCCGGCAATGCCGCGCGCCGGATGCGGCGCGGACTCGGCTTCGGACGCGGCCAGCGCCAGGGCCGCTTCGACCGGCAGTTCCTGCGGCTCCAGTTCTTCCCGGATTTCGGCGCAAATGCGCGTCAGGTCAGCGCGAGCCGCCTGTGCGTTGCGCTGGCAAAAAGCCAGTTGCATGCCGACTTCGAGCTGGTCGGCCACGGCAATGCCGCGGCGCGCCGGGTCCAGGCCGATGATGTGGCGCACGATCACATCGCTGCCAAAGTTGCCGGTTCGGCTCACCGCCGCGCTGTCGCCGGCCGGGCCACCGCTGTCGGGCGAATGCATCAGGCCCACCAGCGTCGCGCGCACCGCCATGAGCGCCTGCTCGGGCAAGTCCAGCGACACCTTGAGTTCGCGCAGCATCACATCCAGCGCGGGTTCGCCGTCCAGGCCGGTCACCACATTGCCCTCGGCGGCGGTCACCAGATGGGCTTTTGAAATCGGCAAGCAGCCTTGCGTGACGCGCGACACCAGGCTCACGCCTTCGCCAAAAGCGACCCCGCTCAAGCCGCCGCTGAAGACCCCGCTGGCTGCGCCGTGTCCGCTGATGTTGCCGTTGCCGCCGACAGCGAATTGCACCGCTTTCGAGCGGCTGGCCGACAAGCCGCCAAACAGATAACCCGAAGCCGTGCGCGCCGCCATTTCATCGATGAGTTCGCCCAGGTCGTGGGACTGAGGATCGGCATGCACCAGGGCCGTGTGGGCGTCAAAGCCCAGGCCCAGCGGCGCCACGCCGGAGAACACGCGGTACTGGTCCGGTGGCAGTTCGCACAGCATCACGGCCAGCGCGGGTTCGTCAAAGTACTCCACGTTGTTGGCGGCAATGCCGACGCCCACCGTGCCCGACCAGTCGGTGACTTCGGGCAACTCGGCGCTCAGGTGGTCCAGGATGTCCTGCGCGACTTCGGCGTAATGGTCGGTGATGTAGAGCAGCGCCAGCGTCGGGCTGCTGGCATAGCCGTGCAGCGCCATCTGCGCGCGCAATTGCGCCAGCACCAGGCCGGCGGCCATGCGCCACTGCGGATGCGTGGCATGACCGTAGGGAAATAGTTTCATGACCGGGCCTGCTGGCGTGGCGGCATCAGGCGCTTTTGCCTGCCGTTTTTTTGGCGGCCGCTTTTTTGACCAGTGCCTTGACCGTGGGTTTGGTCGCTGGCTTGGCGACGGGTTTAACGGCTGGTTTGACGGCGGATTTGACCGCCGATTGCGCCACTGTTTTGGCCACATTCTGGGCTGTTGCGCTGGTCTTGGCGACATTCTCCGCCACCTTTTTAGTCGCAGAAACCGCTTCCTTGACGAACTCGGACGCCATGTTTTTGGTGGCGTCGAGGGCGGCGGCGGTGCCGACGTCTTTCATGGCGGTGGCCGCGATTTGCTGGAACTGCTGGGTCAGCGCGCCCCACAGTTGCAGCGGGTCCACCATCGCGGGGTTCGCCGGCGCTGGCGCTGGCGCGACGGGCTCTGCCGGCTTGGCGGCGGCCGTGGCCTTGCGCGCTTTGTCGGCGGCAGCCTCTTCAACTTCAGCCGCCATCTCGGCAATGGTCTTGGACGCCGGGGCCGCTTTGTCAGCGCCCTTGTGCTCATCGCTGGGTTTGAGCTTGAACGCATTCGCCATTTCGCCGATGTTGACGTTCATGCCCTTGAGCGTGGCCAGGGTCATTTTCTGCACTTCCAGCGCCTGCACGGTGGCACTCAGGCCCTTGGAGTTCTGGTCCAGCCAGAACTGCACGGTCTTGAGTTCGGAGATGCGCTTGTCCAGTTCTTCGACGCTGAGCGATGGCGCGATCCAGTTGGCCAGGTTGGGGATTTGCGGCACCGTCTGGCTGGCCCCTTTGGCCAGGTTCTGGAGAAAGTCAAAACCAGGGATGAATTTACCGAAACCGGCGTCTTGTGAATCACTCATATTGTCTCCAAAGGGGGTTTAAATTGAACGTTTCACAGCTTACCCCAATGCGGGTCGGTTGAGGCTGACAGTTCACGCCCGCTTTGTGGAATCACAAAAGCGGCTCCCTCAGATCACCCAGCGCTTCAGCATGGCAGGCGGCGGCGCGCCGATGCTGCGCTGCACCGCCCCGTTGCGCCCCAGCAGCACGATGTAGGGCGTGACGTTGGGCCACTTCGGATCGACGCTTTGGCGGATGGCCGGCTCGAAGCCGTCAAACGCATAGAGCTGGCTGGCGCCGGCGTAATGGTGCGCATGGGCCAGCGCGCGCGGGCCCTGCACGTCCATCACGACCACGGCCACCGTCACTTTTTTGCGCGACGCGGTGATGAAGGTCTGCAGCGTCTCGAACGCCTCCGGGCAGGTCGGGCAGTAGGTGGTGGTGAACACATAGGCGGCGGGTCGCGGGCCGGTCTTGAGCAGTTCCGCCCAGGTGGTCTGGTCAAAATCCGCTACGGTATTAATAGCTGCCTGCGCCCTGTCGGCGGGGGCTACAGGCTGTTTTGACCATGAAAACAGCGGAAAAACAGCGGCAGCGGCCAACACAGCGCGCCGGGTCGGCTCAGAAGAAACCATGGATTCAAAACTGGATGTCATACACCTGTACCTCGTTGACGTTGCGCCAGACCACCGCCATGCGGGACCCTTGTTGCACCAGGCGCGGAAAGTCGTTGTCGCCGCTGACCTGGCCCAGGGTCTGGAGCCGGAAAGTCTGGCCGCCGTCGGTGGAGATCCAGGCCTTGAGCGTGCTGGTCATGCCGTCGATGCTGCGCCAGACCACCGCCACGCGCTGGCCGTCGGCCAGCACATCGGCGTGCTCGGCGCGCTCATCGGGCAGGCGCCGCACGGTCTCTGATCGCGGGCTGCCATCGGGCTTGAGCCGGGCGTAGCGCACGGCCGCCCCCGGTTCCTTGCCGTGCGGGCGGATGCCGAACCAGACCGCGTGAAACCCGTCGCCCGCCGGCGCCAGGCCGGGGCCGTGGTGCGGGCAGCCGTCCACGCGCCAGTCGTCAAAGGTGGCGCGCACGATAGGGGCCTGTGCGCCGGAGCGCAAGGCGGCAATCGCGTGGTCGCGCACATTGGGCTCGAACACATGGCGCCACATGGCGTGCAGCACGCCGTCGGCACCCAGGCCCAGGGCAATGCGGCAGCACTCGCAGGAGTGGTCGGCCACCTTGATATCCGGGCCGAACGTGGCGCCGCCGTCGGTGGAGATGTTGCGGTAAATGGCAGCGCCGCGGTAGTTGGGCTTGCCGCCCACCTTGGGCGCGGCTTCCAGGTCGCGCTTGTCGATCCAGACCGTGTGCAGCACGCCTTGGCCGTCAAATGCCAGCGACTCAAAGCGGTGGGTGATGATCTGGCGGTCCGCATGGACCGTGACCGGCGCGGCAAAAGTCTGGCCGCCATCGACCGAGCGCAGCAGGCGCACGTAGCCGGTGTTGGGCTTGGCCAGCGGCTGCGTGTAGGCGATCAGGACCGTGGACTTGGGGCCGAACAGCAGCTTGGGGTGGTTCTCGCCGTCGGCGGAGATGGCGTCGCCCGCTGTGTCGAGCACACGCGGGGCGCTCCATTGCAGCGCCGCCCCGCCCGCCGCAGCCGGGGCGCTTTGCACAAACAACTGGCCGTCGGCGTTGAGCCCGGCCAGCCACAAGGCGCCGTCCGGCGCCAGGGCAGCCCCAATGCCGAGCTGCGGCCGGGGTTTGCGCGCCGCCGGTTTGGCAGGACTCGCCGCCGCCACGACCGCGCTGGCCGATGACGAGGATTGCGCATGGTCATGCTGCGCCCAGCCGCTGGTGCCCACCAGAGCGGCGGCCAGCCAGACGGCCAACCGGCGTGCGTTGGCGTTGAAAGAGAGGAAAGACATGAAAGACCTCATTCAGGGTGATCTTGTTTGAAAAAAGGGAAAAGCCGCCTCAGCGCGCCGGCTCGGTGATGAAGCCGATCTTGCGCACCCCAGCCTGCTGGGCGGCGGCCATGAGCTGGGCAACGCGCTCGTAGCGTACCGCTTTGTCGCCCCGGATGTGCAACTCGGGCTGCGGCTGCTTGAGGGCGGCGGCCTTGAGCTGCAAGGCCAGATCGGTATCCGCCACCGGCGCTTCGTTCCAGTAGTAGGCGCCGCTGGCGTCCACGCTCAGGCGGATGGTTTCGGGCTTGCTGTCTTGCGCTACGTTGCTGGCGCGCGGCAGGTCGATGTTGACCGCGTGTTTCATCACCGGCACGGTGATGATGAAGATGATGAGCAGCACCAGCATCACGTCCACCAGCGGCGTCATGTTGATCTCGTTCATCACCTCGTCGCTGTCGTCCTGGGTTCCGAAAGCCATGGCGTCAGACCTTTCGCATCGGCAGCACCTGGCTGCCCTTGTTGAAGGCGCTGCTGGCGCCGACGCGCGCGCCGGTCACAAACAGGGCGTGCAGGTCGTAGGCAAAGCGGTTGAGCTTGATCGTCACGCCCTTGTTGCCGCGCACCAGCATGTTGTAGCCCAGCACGGCGGGAATCGCCACCGCCAGGCCGAGCGCGGTCATGATCAGCGCCTCGCCAATCGGCCCGGCCACCTTGTCGATGGTCGATTGGCCGGAGGCGCCAATCGCCAGCAGCGCGTGGTAAATGCCCCAGACCGTGCCGAACAGGCCGACAAACGGCGCCGTGGAGCCGACCGAGGCCAGCACCGCCAGCCCCGATTGCAACTGGGCCGTGGCGTCGTCGATGGAACAGCGCAGGCTGCGCGTCACCCAGTCGTTGCGGTCCAGCGCGTCGATCAGCTCCCGGTCACCGCTTTGCGGCAGCAGATGGGCATCGGCCTCCTGGCCCTTGAGGGCGAGCTGGTGAAACGGGTTGCTGGCGTCGCCCCCCAGTTGCGCCAGCCCATCGGCAAAATCGCGGGCGTGCCAGAAGCCCTCAATGGCGCGGGCCTGGCGGGCCATCTGGCGCAGGCCCAGGGCCTTGATCAGGATGACCATCCAGGAGGCCAGGGACATGGTCAGCAGCAACAGGGCCACGCTGCGGGTGACCCAGTCGCCCTGGGTCCAGAGGCTCAAAAGGCCGGCTTGTGATTGCATGATTGATTACTCCAAAACAAAATTGATAGGCACGTTGAACCACATGGCTTCAGCCACACCGGCGCGCTTGCCGGGCACGTAGCGCCAGCGTTGCGCCATCGTCAGCGCCGCTTGATCGAGTCGCTCAAACCCGCTCGACTGGCGAATCTCCGCTTGCTGGGCGCTGCCATCGACACCGATCAACACCCGCACCACGACCTTACCCTGTTCTCCCAGCCGCTTGCTTAAGGGTGGGTAAACAGGCTTGGGGTTTTGCAGGTAGTCTGCGCTGCTGGACGGCAGCTCGATCGGGGGTGACGCGGGCGCCGCCGGCTTGGCGGCGACCGGGGCCGTCAGCGGCGGCAGCGGGGTGGTTTGGGCCGCCACACCCACAGGGGCATTGGGCGTGGGGCTGGCGTCGGTAATCGCCACCGGCATCGGGGGCGGCGGCAGCGACTCCATCTTGCGGATCAGGGTGGGCTTGACCTGATCGGGCAGCTTGGGCGCGGGCAGCGGCTCACGCTGGGGCCGGGGCGGCTCGATCAACTCACTGAGCACCGCCACCGGCACCAGCACCTCGATGGCGCGCCGGAGCAAGCCCGTTTGCAGCGCCCACAAGGCCGCCGCGTGAAACAGCAGGACGCTGCCCACAATGACCAAGTGGCGGCGCGTACTCGACGTCATCGGAAAAACCCGCCACTTTTACAGTCAAAACAGGCTCTAGCCCCCGTCCATCCTTCACGGATAGCTATTGTTTTAATAGTGATTGAGTTGCGCATGACCGTCGCCTTTATTTCAGGCTGTAGCGCAGCTCGGTCTGGATCGAGCGCTGCGGCAGGCTGTGCGCCTGCCAGGCCTGGCTGTTGGTCAGGTTGTCGATGCCGAAGCTCCACGTCCACTCTTTGGCAAAATGCCAGGCGGCGTGCACATCCACCTGGTTGACGCTGGAGGTGCCGCCATAGACATCGGGGTTGCTGTCGGTATTGAGCTGGGTGTTGTACATGCGGCCAGCCCAGCGCCATGCGCCGGAGAACAGCCACTGGTCATTCGGGCGGTAGCTGGTTTGCAGCGTGTAGCGCTGGGTCGGGATGCGCATCCAGTTCTTGCCGACCGAGGCCGGCAGCGCGGCGTTCTCGGTCACGCGCGAATCGACCCAGGTGGCGTTGCCGCCCACATCCAACCCTTTGATCAGGACATCGCGGCTTTGCCACGCCAGCTCCACGCCGTTGGTGACGACCCGATCCACATTGCTCACGCGCGTCACGCTGGGCGTCACCGTGGCGTCGCTTTGGCGCAGGATGGTGTCGGCCACGTCGTCGCGGAACAGGCTGACGCGCAGGGTGCTCTTGTCATAGTATTTTTCTGCCGACAGCTCGACCGAGGTCGAACGCTCAGGCCGCAGGTTGGGGTCGTTGAAGGTGATGCTGGCGCCGCTCTTGCTGCCGTTGAACAACTCGTCCACGTTGGGGAAGCGCACGCCCTGCCCGGCGCTGAGCTTGAGCAGCAGATCGTCGCGCGCGGCCCAGGCCAGCGAGAGCTTGGGGCTGCTGGCGGTGAGGGTTCGCGCCGGGTAGTTGGCCGGTGCCACGCCGGTGAAGAACTGCGAGCCGTCGTAGGAGTCGAACTGTTCCTGGCGCAGGCCGGCGGTGAGCAGCAGATCCGGCGTGAGCTGCCAGGCGTCTTGCGCGTACAGGGCGGTGATGCTGGTCTTGCCGTAGTAGTTCTGGTTGAGCGAGGATTCCGAATTGCGCCAGTCAGTCGAGTTGTTCACCACGTTTTGCAGGCGGTAGTCGTTGTGGTGCAGGCCGAAGGTCAGCGCGTGCTTGCCATCGCCAAAGTCGCCTTTGCTGGGCGTGTAGGTGCTTTGCACTTCAAACGTGTCCCAGCCGGTGCCGTCGCGGCGGGTGACCGTGCCGGCGCCACCGAGATCGGCCACCGGTGGGGCGGTGTAGGCCGCCCGCGTCACGTCGCCGACGATGGCGTAATCGGTCAGCACCACCGAGGCATTCCAGCCGGTGGCGTGCTTGGTCTTCCAGGTGAAGCCGAGCTGGCGGTTGGTTTCCTCGCGGTTGCTGGGCGCGAACGGGCTGGCGGTGGTGGCATTGCCCGCGGCCAGGTTGAAGCTGTTGACGCCGTCGTTGACGAGACCGCTCCAGACCGGGTTGCCGCTGGCATCGCGCAGATAGGTCTGGGTGGTGACGGTGCTTTTGTTCTGCCAGTAGGAGACGCGGCCTTCGATCTCCTGCGTGGCCGACAGCGCGTAGCCCAGGCGCAGGTTCAGCGTGTCCTGCACCGTGTGGTCGATGCTGTTGGCGCCAAACAGGGCGCGGTCAGTACCACTGGGGTCTTTGTCGTAGGTGATGCCGCTGACGCGCGTGCCGGCCAGCACCGGGCTGAACTGCCCCGCCGCACCGCGCAGCGCATTGGCGTAGCCCATCGGGTGGCCGTTGGCGTCCTGGTGTTGCAGGCCCAGGGTGTACCAGAGGCCGGAATCGAGTTTGGACGCCAGGCGGGCCGAGGCCATGGTGCCCTCGTAACTGTCGCTGGTGCCGTATTCGCTGAAGGACTGGCGGTTGTACTTGAGGCTGGCCGAGGCCTCGAAGCCCTGCGGTTTGCGCTCCGTCATGATCACCGTGGTGCCAATGGAGTTGCCGGGGTAAATGGCCGAGTACGGGCCGTAGAGCATGTCCACGCGCTCCAGCGCCTCCAGGTTGAGCATGTTCCAGCGCGGCGCGTCATAGCGGCCCAAAAAGGTGGAGATCAGGTAACCATCGACATAGACCAGCGCGCGGCCCGGTTCCAGCACGCCAAAGCTGCGCCCGCCGACATTGGCGTTGCGGTCGCCCAGGTAGCGTTTGCGCACGGTGGTGCTGGGCAGGTAGCGCAGCGCATCTTCGGGGTTGAAGAGGTTTTGCTCTTCCAGGTCGCGCGCCGATTTGCTGGCGGTGCTATTGGGCAGGTTGGGGTCGAGCTGGGCGCGGGTTTCGGTCACGCTGATGGTCTTGAGCTGGGCTTCGGTGGCGATGCCTTGGGCGCCGCTGAAGACGGGCATCAGCGCCAGCGCGGCGGCGAGGGGCAGCAGGCGCGGGGAGCGCTCAGGAATACGGCGATTTTTTAACATGGAAATAATCAACAAATATGAATCAAATCAGCCTCTAGCCCTTATGAAATAAGCACCAGATGCTATGAATTAAATAGCTTTAGAGGCTTTCAAAAGCCACACCGCCCGAGGGCAGTGCAGCAGGACAAAAGAGCTGTTCGGGGACATCAGAACTTCACGGTGACGCCGACATTGATCGAGCGACCCGCACCGGGCACCGCGATGCCATAGACCGAGCCGCGCTCCCCGACATAGGCCCCGCCCAGCGGCGACGCGTAGAACTTGTCCAAGGCGTTGTCGATGCCGACATCCAGCCGCGCCGATGCCCATTCGTAGCTGCTGCGCAGATTGAGCAAGCCGTAGCCCGCCGTCTTGACCTCGTTGCGAACTTGCGAAACGTCCTTCTTGGCGTCCACCAACTGGGCTTCAACCGTGTTGGTCCAGCGCCCCACGCGCTGCACCAGGGCCAGCTTGGCGTTGAGCGGCATGATGTTGTAAAGGTGGTCGTCCGTGGTGGTGTTTTTGCCCTGGACATAACTCACCATGGCGGTGGCCGTGAAGCTGCCGTAATCGCTGGCCTTGACCAGTTGCTGGTAGCCCGAAACGTCCAGCCCGTAGAGGCGCGCGCTTTGGTTGGCAAAGCTGAGGTTGACAAAGCCGTCGGTGCGCGCCGGGCAGCTCTTGCCCACCGCGGCACAGGGCACGGCATCGATGTAATCCTGGATGTAGGTGGTGTACGCCGTGGCCTGCAGGCCCCATTGCTGGCGGTCGGCGTCATGCCAGTCGGCGGTGGCGCTGAGGGTGTTGGCGATTTCCGGCTTCAGGTTGAGGTTGCCGACATAGCCGTTGGCATCACCCGTCCAGTTGACCATGTTCATGACCATGTTGTTGTTGGTGGACCAGGCAAAGCGTTCGTACAAATTGGGCGAACGGGTCTTGCGGGCAAAGCCGGCTTCAAAAGTTTTCCCGGCATCCGGGGTGTGGCGAACCAGCGCCGACAGGTCGATGTTGTGGTCGGTTTTCTGGTGATCGAGGGCGTTGAACGCGCCAGGAATGGAGGCCGGATTGGCAGGGTCGCCGTAGCCCATCATGCCGCCCGCGTTGTTGTAGCCCTGGACTTTGCCAGCATCCATGGTCATGGTGCTGCTGCGCACGCCCACCTGGGACAACCACTGCGGAGTCCAGCGCGCTTCCCATTCGCCAAACACATCCAGGCGGTCGCGCTGGCCGTCCTTGATGTTCCAGAAGACATTGGGCGCCATCATGCCGGGCACTGCAGAAACCGGATCCCACCAGTCGTTCATGCGGTAGCGCTGAACTTCAGTACCGAGCTTGAGCGTGTCGCGCGCCGACACAAGAAGATCGGCCTTGACCAGGGCGCCCGTCATCTTCCCTTCCGTGTCCATGGGCATGCCCAGCGACGTGGGGCTGGAGAGTTTGTTGTCCAGGAAATTCATCTTGTGGCGCGTGTTCTCGTTGTAAACCCGCGCTTCCAGCCCGCCCCACTCATACTGGCCGGTGTAGCGCAGGTTGACTTGCTCGCTCTGGTTGCGGGTCATGTCCATGCGCTGGTTCGGGAATCCCTGGTAGGGAATGTCCTGCATGCCGAGCTTGAGTTCGAGCAGATGGTTGTCATGGCGCAGGGCCAGGCCCAGCGACTGGTTTTGCGACTTGTACAGCGACGACCCGACTTCTTTGGCGCCCGGCACCTTGACCCCCGAATGGACCAGGATGGCGGACTTGAAAGCCTCTGCCGCTTCGTAATTGCCCGACTCCGCGGTCGATCCGCTGTAGCTCAGACTCAGCGTGTCGCTGGCCACCGTCAGCGCCACATTGCCGCCTTGGCCGTTGCCGTTGCTGCGGTAAAAAACGCCGGCCTGGCCTTTGAGCAACATGCCCTCGCCGGGCTTGGCAAACTCGGGCGCGGCGGAATTCACCACGATGGAACCGCCAATGCTGTCGCCGCCCACGCTCACCGGCGTGATGCCGGAATAGACCTCGATGCTGCCCACGTTGCTCGGGTCAATGTAGGACAGTGGCGGGTTCATGTGGTTGGCGCAGGCTGAGATCAAGTCCATGCCATCGACCTTGATGCGCAAACGGTCATCGGCCAGACCGTGCAGCACCGGCAGGCTGGACACGCCGCCCGCGCCATACAAACTGAGGCCCGGCACATCGCCGAGCAAGCGCGCGGTGTCGCTGGTGCCCGAGAGCTGGCCCGAGAGGCTGCCCTGGTCGATCAGGGTGGCTGCCACCGGCGGGGCGACTTTGGACTCGCTGACGGTGACGACCGGCATGGTGCTGACCTTGTCATCGGCCGCCAGGGCTTGACCGCAAAGCAGGGAGAGAGCCGGCCAAGCCAGGGCCATCGACCAGGGGAGCGCACGAATTTTCAGGGAAGACATATTGGGTTTCAGTGATTTTTGTTGGGTTGTTCGCCTTCAAGGCGCCATAAGAGACAGAAGAGAGGTGACCGGGGCGTCTCAAGTGCGTCCCGGCAAACGTTGACGGCGCCGGGAAGCCGGGGTCAAAACGATTCACAGGGGGCGCGTTTGCAACGCCAGCCAAACGCCGGACAAGCGGGCGTTCAGGTCACCAAAAGAATCAGAGCGGCGGACCGCGCGGCGGCGGCGCCAGCGCAAAAGGGGTCGCGTAGAAAAACGCCTGCCGGACCGTGGGCGCCTCGGGTTCGCCAAGCACGGCGAAGAGGTGAAGCAAAGGGTGCGGCGCAGGTGCGACACGGTCGCTGGAGAGCAGGCAAAACGGGCAATGCGCCAGCGATACAACGGCTTCCTGCCCGTCAGGGGAATCCGTCGAGGCCGTGTCGGCCACCTCGTGCAAGCCGGTGCTGGTGCACACATCCATCATCATCGGCGACACGTCGCTGCGCGCCAGCACCAGGGCATGCGACAGGGTCGGCGCGAGCGCGCCAAACACCACCAGCAGCACGGCCAGCCACACCGCCAGCGGGCGGCGCAGCAGGGCAAAGTGCAGTGAGGGGGACATCAGGCGGACCGGGAGGATGAGGATTAGAAGATGCGGGGCAGCGGTTTAGGGCTTGCCGTGCATGCTGTGGTCCATCGGCATCTTGCCGGGGGCCATGGCGGGCATGTCACCCGCTTTCATCGCCGGCGCGCCGGGCGCGGCAGCGGCGACGGGCACTTTGAGTTCCATTTTGCTCTCGACGCCTTTGGCATCCTTGAACGTCAGGGTCAGCGGCAAAGTGCTGTCTTTGGGCAAGGCGGCTTTCAGGTCCATCAGCATGATGTGGTAGCCGCCGGGCTTGAGTTCGACCGTTTTGCCGGCGGGCAAATCGAGGCCGCCCTGCACGGCGCGCATGCGCATGATGTCACCGTCCATTTTCATCTCATGGACTTCGGCCACACCCGCCGCCGGGGTGACGGCGCTGACCAGTTTCGCGCCATCTTTGGCGGTGAGTTTCATGAAGGCGCCAGTGGCTTTTTGGCCCGGCACGCTGGTGCGGACCCAGGCGTCCTTGACCTCGACGGTTTGGGCGGCTACGGTGCCGCCGGCCAGGGCGGCGATCAGGGCGAGTGCGTTCAGTTTCATGCGTTTCTCCTAAAAAATTCAAGCAACAAAAATGTTCAGTGCGGACGGCAGCGGCTTCAATTCAGCGCCGTGGCGCCAGTTCACCGACCGGGGTCAAAGCCATTGGAAAAGCCAACGAATGCGCGCTGGCAAGCGTTGAAACAAGACGAGTCTTCGGCATGAAAAACCCCTGAAATATCAATCAAATCAGCCTCTAACCCTTATACAGCGGGCGTGAGGCGCTATGAATTCAATAGCTCAGAGAGAAGCGGGAGGCCCGCGTGCCGGCAAGGGTGCGGCGGTGAGAGAGGCGATGTGGGCCGCCGGGAGACTTTGCATCACATGCGCCAACGGCTGCACGGGCTCGGCGCTCAGGCGCACCACGGGCGGGGGCGGCGCGCTGTGGCTGGCGCACAAAGGGCAATCCAGCGTTCGCAAAGAGGCATCCGACGTGCCGTCGTCGGTTTGGGCCTGCAACTTCATCACGCCCATGCCGGTGCAAATCACTTCTACGGTCTGCGGCTTGACCAGCGGCGAAGCCATCGCAACCCCGATGGACAAGGCAAACCACACCAGCACGAAGCGGGCGAGAAGGTGAGCATTGCGCAGGGTTTGCATGGCGGCGATTATGACTGAAGAGGCGAAATGAGGGGAACCTTTAATGCTTGATGTCCATCAAACACAGGCGCAATCGGGCAGCGCATGATGGGATTTCACATTGACGGAGAACATCCTCATGAACACCAATATTTCCCCCGTTTT
>JAZKHK010000149.1:17650-22159 GCA_040385425.1 Pseudomonadota bacterium
CTGGCCCGGCGCGCCAGTTTGCAGGAGCAGCTCAATACCTTGCGCGGCGGTCCGGTAGGTCGCGCTGAAGCCTCGGCGGAGCATTTTGCACGAGAGCAGGATTCCACCGCCCAGGTCAACAGCGCACGCGAACTGGAGTTCGCGCTGGACGAGCATGAGTCTGCGGAACTGAGGCTGGTGGACGCGGCGCTGGCCCGCCTGGAAGCCGGCACCTACGGCCTGTGCATCGACTGCGGCATGGACATTCCCCCGGCCCGGCTCCAGGCGGCACCCGAAGCGCCGCGTTGCATTGCCTGCCAGGAAAAAATAGAGCGGGCGGCGGCCTAGCGGGCGGCCCGGAAACAGGCCTTCGGCCTGCTATCCTGCCGCACCATGAATTACACGTTTGCTTCGGCCACCATCCTGCTGATCCTGATCACCGACCCGATCGGCAACATCCCGATCTTCGCCAACGCGCTCAAATACGTGGCACCGCAGCGTCGCCCGTGGGTGATTTTGCGGGAGGTGCTGATCGCCTTTGTGCTGCTGCTGACCTTCATGTTCGTCGGCGACGGCTTTCTGCGGGTGATGAACCTGAGCGAGTTGTCGCTGCAGATCGGCGGCGGCGTGATCCTGTTCCTGATCGCGCTGCGCATGATTTTTCCGCCGCCACCACGCGCCGGGGATGCACCCGATGAGCGCGAGGAGCCGCTGATTGTGCCGCTGGCCATTCCGGGCCTGGCCGGGCCTTCGGCGCTGGCGACGGTGTTGCTGCTGGTGTCGCAGGCGCCGGGCCGGCGCATGGAATGGATTGCCGCGCTGTGCGTCACCATGACGGTGAGCGCCGTGGTGCTGGTGCTGGCCGAGCGCATCCAGCGCGTGGCGGGCGACCGCTTTGTGGTGGCGCTGGAGCGGCTGATGGGCCTGGTGCTGGTGGCGGTGTCGATTGAGATGATGCTGCGCGGCATCAAGATTTTCGCCAAGCAGCTCGCGGGGGCTTAAGGCTTGACGGGCTCGCGCGGCACGGGGCCGTTGTCAAGCGGCACGATTTCCTGCTCGATCGCGCCAAACAGGTTTTTGCCGTCACGGCCTTTCATCTCGAGGCGGATGGTGTCGCCGTACTTCATGAACTCGGTCAGGGGTTTGCCGTCCTGAATCGTCTCGAGGGCGCGTTTTTCAGCGATGCAACTGTAGCCGTGGCTCTTGTCCTTGTTGCTGATCGGGCCGCAGCCGATGATGGCGCCGGCGCGCAGGTTGCGGGTCTTGCACAGGTGGGCCAGGAGCTGGCCGAAGTGAAACGTCATCTCCGGGCCGGCCTCGCACAGGCCGACTTTGCGGCCGTTCCAGGTGTTTTGCAGGGTGAGGTTCACGCGCCCTTTGTCCCATACCGTTTCACCGCCGAAGGTCAATTCATCCAGTGTCACGGCCACCGGGCTGAACGCCGTCGCCGGTTTGCCCTGAACAAAGCCGAAACCCTTGGCCTGCTCGGCAGCCATCAAGGTGCGCAGGCTCACGTCGTTGGCCAGCATCAGCAGGCGAATGCCATCGAGCGCCTGCGCGGGCGTGGCGCCCTGGCGCACGTCGCCGGTGATAACAGCCAAGGAAGCTTCAAAGTCGATGCCGGACGCCTCGCTGGCGCACAGCACGTCGTCGCAGGGGCCGGAAAAATCATCGCTGGCGCCCTGGGCCATCAGCGGTTCGCCATGCCAGCTTTTCGGCACGTCGGCCCCCTGGGACTTGCGCACCAGTTCGATGTGGTTCATGAAGGCCGCACCGGCAACCCACTGGTAGGCGCGCGGCAAGGGCGCCATGCATTGCTTGGGGTCAAACGGGAAGGCGTGGCGTGTCTTGCCGCTGTTCAGGGCGTCGTACAGGTCCTGCAACTGGGGCGAATGGAAGTTCCAGTCGTCCAGCACCTGCTGCAGCCTGTTTGCCGTGCCGGTCGCATAATGCGCGGTACTCAGGTCGCGGGAAACGACGACCAATTGGCCGTCACGCGAACCGTCTTTGTAGGTGGCAAGTTTCATAGGGCTGGTTTGGAGAGGCAAAAGGATCGAAATTTTAGTGGTCATGGAAACAGCAAGCGCAGTCACCCCCTCCGTTCATGTCATTCAGGCCAGTCCCGGCGCCAAGCGCTTCGGACCGCTCAAGGTATTGGCCCCCCTGACCGTGGCCGTGCTGCTGGTGCACATCGCGCTGTTGCAGGCCAGTCCGCTGACCCTGGGCTTGAGCCAGCCGGAGCCGGCCCGCGCGTTCATCACACGCAGCATTGAATTGCCCCCGGTCGTGCCGGCCCCCGTCGCACAGCCAGCCGCCCCGATCAAGCGGAAAGCACCTCCCCTCGCCAAAAAACCGGCACCGGCAGAAGTGCGCGCGCCCAGCAACGACGAAACGCTCGCGCCAGCGGCCCCGGTGGCGGCAGCAGACCCCGATCCCGCACCGGTCGTGACCGCCCAGAACGAAGCGCCGGCAGCGACTAAGCCACCGGCGGCGTCGCCGCCTGAAAAGGCGGCCTTGGCGAGTGCCCACACGGTCCCCGGCTCGGTGCGCCTGAAGTACCAGGTCAGCGCCAACAAATTCCCCTTCAGCCTCAACGCCGAACTGCGCTGGCAACAAAACGGCGAGAGTTACGACGCACGGCTGGAGTTCAGCGCTTTCGGGCAAGCGCGCGTTCAGACCAGTCGCGGGCAGCTCACGCCGCAAGGGCTGGCGCCGGTCCGTTTTTCCGACAAGTACCGCTCGGAAGTCGCCGCCCACTTCAACCGCGAGCAGGGCAAAGTCACTTTCAGCGCCAACACGCCGGACGTCCCCCTGCTGGCAGGCGCCCAGGACCAGTTGAGCATTCTGGTGCAACTGGCGGCCCTGATGGCGAGCGACCCCAGCCATTACCCGCCCGCCACCACCCTGAGCTTTCAGGCGATTGGCCCACGCGATGCCGAGACCTGGACTTTTACCGTGGGCAGCAGTGAAACCCTGATCCTGCCGGGCGGCGAACTGGCGGCCCTGAAACTGGTGCGCACGCCACGCCAGGAATTCGGCCAGAAACTCGAAGTGTGGCTGGCCCCGGCACTGGGCTACCTGCCCGCGCGCGTGCTGATCACCGAGTCCAACGGCGATTATCTGGACCAAAAATGGCTGGCGACCGAATCCCTGAAATAAACCGGGTCCTCGGACCTAGTCGCTGCCGGCCAACTGCTCTTGAAATCGTCCACTGAATTCCCAACTGCAGGCGACGGACGATTAGGAGATAATTTCGCCATGCACACGCTTTATGACTCTGACACTTACTCTGTGACCCATATGCTGGCCAATGCAGTGGCACCTGAAGCAGGCGGCGAGTCGGTCAAGGCTGCGCCGACTTTGGCGCGTCACGGCTTTGAAATTGTGGACAAGCGCGCCGGTAAAGAGGTGTATCTGGATGGCTGCTGGGCCGAGCTGTTTCAACAGCATATTTCCGCCTGGCAGCTCAACACGCCAACCCAGGAAGAAGTTGAAGACACGCTGGAACAATACGCCGAGCTGGCGCAAAACCCGGTCGTGGTGCACTGAGGCAAGCGACACCTCATGCGGTGCTGACCTCGGCCAGGCCGGAATTACCTTTTCCCTGATAAAGCAATCCAAGCGGGAATGCCTTGGGAGCGCAACCCGCCGAATTTTCAGATCCTTAAACCGGCTGGTACAACGGATACAGGGTTTCTTCTTCGCGCTGAATGCGCTTGATCAGCACTTTGCCAATGCCGTCAAGATCTTCTGCAAAGCGCTTGACCATGTCAGGATGCTGGGCCAGTTGTTGGTACTGGCCAATAAAACCGACGACCACCTTGCCAATTTCGTCCATCTCCCGACGAAACTCATGCACCAGCCCATGGCTGATCGCGTCATGCACCAGGGCATGCTCCAGGTACACATACAGGCGCACGTTTTCGGACAACAAATGGTCTTGCAAGGCGCTGCGGAAATCCTGCAGCCGTTCAGCCGCGGTAACCGCATCACCCGCATCGGCCGCATGCTTGGTGGCCATGAAGAGCTGAAGCAGCACTTGATGGTCCTTCTTGAACTTCTGGATCAGCTCAGGATGGTGACGGATATGCGTGCCGGGCGCGGCGTGGTCGTGCGGGATGGCGGCGGGCGTTGGGGACACGGGCGCCTCCTGGTTCGCCAGGGGTGCGCGAACCGCCGTTTTGTCTCGCCTGCCGAACAGCTTGTCAAATAGAAACATGGTGAAACCTTTGTCTGAAGACGCTGGCGAAATCAAACCCACGGCCTGACTCCCTTGTCAAACGCAATCTAGCAGATGACCAAGCAAGCGCCCTTAAGCCAAATTAAGGGCACGGCACACTGTTGGCATATGGACCTGTGGCAAGGCCTGCGACAATTCAGGCACTATGAATCCCACTTACATCCTGACCCTGTCATGCCCCGACCGCTTGGGCCTGGTGCACGCGGTATCCGGCTTTTTGCTGGAACGCAGCGGCAACATCGAAGAAGCGGCCCAGTACAACGACCAGGACACCGGCCTGTTTTTCATGC
>JAZKHK010000150.1:0-8884 GCA_040385425.1 Pseudomonadota bacterium
TGGGCCTGCCCGGCAAGCTGGCCGACTGCCAGGAAAAAGACCCGGCGATGTGCGAAATCTACATCGTCGAGGGTGACTCCGCCGGCGGCTCTGCCAAGCAGGGGCGCGACCGTAAATTTCAGGCGATTCTGCCTTTGCGCGGCAAGATTCTGAACGTGGAAAAAGCGCGCTACGAAAAGCTGCTGACCAGCAATGAAATCCTGACGCTGATCACCGCCCTGGGCACCGGCATCGGCAAGGCCGGCGGCACCACCGGCAACGACGATTTCAACGTCGCCAAGCTGCGCTACCACCGCATCATCATCATGACCGATGCCGATGTTGACGGCGCCCACATCCGCACCCTGCTGCTCACCTTCTTCTACCGCCAGATGACCGAACTGGTCGAGCGCGGCCACATCTACATTGCGCAACCGCCGCTGTACAAGGTGAAAGCGGGCAAGGAAGAGCTGTACCTGAAAGACGCCCCGGCGCTGGACAGCTTCCTGATGCGCATTGCACTGGTGAACGCCTCCGTGTTCACCGGTGGCGACAAGGGCACCACCATCAACGGCGAAGCACTGGCCGATCTGGCGCGCAAGCACCAGGTGGCGCAAAACGTGATTGCGCGCCTGCGCAACTTCATGGACGCTGAAGCCCTGCGCTCGGTGGCCGATGGTGTGGCCTTGAACCTGGACACGGTGGCCGATGCCGAAATTTCTGCTGCCGCGCTGCAGGCCAAGCTGCCTGACGCTGAAGTGACCGGCGAGTTTGACGTGCGCACCGACAAGCCCATTTTGCGCATCAGCCGCCGTCACCATGGCAACGTCAAGAGCAGCGTGCTCACGCAAGATTTTGTCCACGGCTCCGACTACGCAGCCCTGGCTGAAGCGGCTAGCACCTTCAAAGACCTGCTCGGCGAAGGCGCCAAAGTGATGCGCGGCGAAGGCGAGCGCCAAAAAGAAGAAAAAGTTGCCGACTTCCGCGAAGCCATGGCCTGGCTGATTGCGCAGGCGGAACACGCCACTTCGCGCCAGCGCTACAAAGGTCTGGGCGAAATGAACCCATCACAGCTCTGGGAAACCACCATGGACCCCACGGTACGCCGCCTGCTGCGCGTGCAGATCGACGACGCCATCGAGGCCGACCGCGTCTTCACCATGCTGATGGGCGACGAGGTGGAGCCCCGCCGCGACTTCATCGAAACCAACGCACTGCGCGCTGGCAATATCGATATTTAATTAACTGCTGATGTAATTCGTCAGCTGTGAAATGGTTTCTTCATGTTCGGCAATGATGTCGTCCATGATGTCGCGTATCGAAATCATGCCCAGAACCTTTGATCCGTCCACCACAGGCAGGTGGCGGATTCGTTTCTGGCTCATCAGGGCCATGCAGGCACGTGTCCCGGTTTGAGGAGTGACGGTGATCACATCGCGGGTCATGATGTCAGCCACCGTGATTTCTCTGGAACTTCTGCCCTGCAAATCCACTTTGCGGGCGTAATCGCGTTCCGACAACACCCCGACCAACTTATTTTCGTCCATGACGATGACGGCACCTACGCCATAGTCCGCAAACAGCCGAAGTGCATCAAATACGGTGATTGACGAGTTGATCTTGTAAACCGACGTATTACGTCTTTTCAATAGTTCCGAGACAGGTTTCATGAATCCTCCAGTTTGTTCGCCACTGAAAATGCAGTGTAAACAAACTGCCCTGCAATGCAATAGATAGAAGCCCCACCTTTGAGCATGTTTTCCCGGGTCGAAAACCGGGGCCTCGGATTTCCTGTAGAAATTCTTGGTGGTATCCTGAATCAACTTCAAGGAACGCATGCACGGATCACCGCAGGAGAGTGAAAAGTGATACTGATTAAAATGAATTCCGTTCATTTTTAATGGTTAAATCACCTTAACCCCCCGTGCAATAAGCGCTCATAGCTATAAAACTTATAGCAAAAAAAACTTATGACTGAAAAAAAACCTTTTGAAATTGCACGCGAAACGCTCAAGCAGTTGACCGCGCGCAAGATGGCGCCAACCCCGGCCAATTACCAGGCGATTTACAGTGAAGTGGCGGGAGCGCCTGTTGATTTGCCTTTTCCAGCAGATCGCTTGAGTGACATAGCGCAGGCCTTGCCCGCCAAAACACCGGGGCAACAAAAACAGCGGGCACTGCTGGATTCCGCCATCAGGCAACTCAATTGGGATGGCGTTAAAAATGCCCTGATGGCTTATGGTGGCTTCAGCCCCGCAGCCATTGCGCCGGCCGCGGGAGGAACGTTGCTGGTGGAGGCAGCCCAAGTCAGCGTGACGGCTTCCGCTGTCAGTGCGCCCGCTTTAACGGCGGAATTTTTTGAACAAATCGCACGTCTGATTGAATACGCCTTGCCCGCGCTGGGAACGGATGATGAGCGGTTTTCCGAGCAAACCCAATTGCTGCTCAAAGCCATGCGTCAGCCCAATGCCGATGTGGTGGCCGTCAAACTGATGTTGGGCAACTTCGGCAACCGGGTTTCGTTTGCGGCGGAAGACCAGGCCGAGATCAAGGTCACACTGCTCAAGCTGCTGCACCTGATCATTGAAAACATCGGCGAACTCAGTCTGGATGACCGTTGGCTCACCGGTCAGATTGAAGCCTTGATGACGGCTTCCACGCCGCCGCTGACCTTGCGCCGGCTTGATGATGTGGAACGCCGCCTGAAAGATGTGATTTTCAAGCAGACCGAGGCCAAAGGCCGGGCGATGGAAGCACAGGAAGAGATGCGCCAGATGCTGGCCACCTTCATTGAGCGGCTATCGCAAATGACCGAATCCACCAGCACGTTCCACGGCCAGATGGAAGAAAATGCGCGCCTGATTGAGCAGGCCAAGACCATTGCCGACATTGCGCCGGTCCTGAAAGACGTGGTGGGCGCCACCCGCAGCATGGCCCATGACAGCTTGTCGGTTCGCGATGAACTGCGCGACATGCGCGAAAAAGCGCAAACCACCGAGGCCGAACTGGTCAAACTGCACCAGGAACTGGACCGTGTCAGTGCCCTGGCCCGACATGACACCCTGACCGGTGCCTTGAACCGCAAAGGGCTGGAGGAGGCTCTGGAGCGGGAGCTCTCCAATGTGAGGCGCAAAGACACGCCCTTGTGCATGGCCATGCTGGACATCGATAATTTCAAAAAGCTCAATGACCAGTTGGGCCACGCCATGGGAGACGAGGCCCTGACCCATCTGGCAACGGTGGCGCGTGAAGTCATGCGCCCGCAGGACACGCTGGCCCGCTATGGCGGAGAAGAATTTGTGATTTTGCTGCCCGACACGCCGCTGGACAAAGGGGTGGATGCCATGACACGTTTGCAACGCGAACTGACCAAGCGGTTCTTTTTGGCGGGAACCGAAAAAGTACTGATCACGTTCAGCGCCGGTGTGGCGCAACTGGCCACCGACGAAACCGGCCTGGAGGCCATCAAGCGAGCCGACCAAGCCATGTACCTGGCCAAGCGTTCGGGTAAAAACCGCGTGTTGGGCGCATGATCACCAGGCAACTGTCATGACTTATTTAATTCTGGGTTTGGTCATTTTTCTGGGCGCGCATTCGGTGCGCATCGTGAATGATGCCTGGCGTACGAAAACGCGGGCCCGTCTCGGCGAGCCCCTCTGGAAAGCGCTGTATTCGGCGATCTCCCTGGCCGGCCTGGCGCTGATCGTGTGGGGTTTTGGTCTGGTGCGCCAGCAACCGGTGCAACTGTGGAGCCCGCCCACCGGCATGCGCCACCTGGCGGCACTCCTGACCCTGATTTCATTCGTTTTGCTGGTAGCGGCGTATGTGCCGGGCAACCGCATCAAGGCGCGTGTTCACCACCCCATGGTGCTGGGCGTCATCGGCTGGGCTCTGGCCCATTTGCTGTCCAATGGCAATGTGGGTCATGTCGTGCTGTTTGGCTCATTTTTGATCTGGGCCTCGTTCGACTTCGTCGCTGCGCTTCAACGTGAAGGTGTGGCGGGCACGCACTTGCCTCGCGGCACGGCAGGTACCACGGGCATCACAGTGGCGATTGGCGTCGGGACGTGGATTGCATTTGCCCTGTGGCTGCACGGCTTGCTGATTGGCGTGCGTCCCCTGGGTTGATTCAGGGAGCTGACCTGTGAAGGATCGCAGCCCTGATTATTTGATGCCGACAGCCCATTGGATCAGGTACTTGGCCACGAAACCGGTCATGCCGAAAGCCAGCCCCAAAAAGATAACAAAGGTGCCAAATTTGCCGGCTTTGGATTCCCAGGCCAGGTGGCCGATGATGAACAGCATGTAGAGCATGAAGGCGCCCACGCCGAACGTCAGGCCGAAGGCGGCGATTTGTTCTTCCGAATAGCCGAACATCAGCGGGACTCCTTTTCCAGCGCATCCCGTTCCGGCAGGGCCGAAGCATCCACCAGATCGCGGTAGGCATGCCAACTGGCATGCCCCAGCATCGGAATCACCGCAATCAGGCCCAACAAGGCAGAACCCAGACCCAGCAAGGTAAAGCCCAAAATCAGCGTCGCCCACAAGGCCATGGGTAAAGGGTTGGCGAGGATGGTTTGCCAGCTGGTGTAAACCGCTTGCATCAAGGTGATCCGGCGGTCCAGCAGCAAAGGCATGGTGACGGCACTGGATGCAAAAATGGGCGCGGCCAGCATGCCGCCCAGGCCCAGCCAGAGTTCAAACAGGAAACCGTCTTCGGCCAGGACCACATGCTGGACGAATTCAAACGGGGTGTTGATCGGCACCGGGGCCAGCAGGGTGAGGAGGGCGGCAGAGGTGAGAACCCAGCCGGTGGCCGCCAGGGCCAGCAGCGCGCCGAATTGCACCATGCACCAGTAATCGTTGCCAAATTTGTTGAAGCGCTTGTTTTGCCAGTTCAGCCAGGTTTTCAGCACCACGCCAAAGTCGGCTTCTTCGCCGCGTTCCAGAGCCCGGCTCAGGGCGTACAGGCTGGTGGCCAGCACCGGGGCCACGACCAGAAAGCCGGAGAGTGCGCCCGCCAGCAACCAGAAACGGTCGCGCGCGATCAGCAGGATGGCCGCGCCCACCAGCGTCATGACCAGGCCATGGGCAAAACTGATCCAGCCACAGTGCGCCATGTCGCGCCACGCCCACACCAGCCAGTGCAAGGGCCGGGTCAGGGGGATCGTGCGCACGAGCGGTGCGGTGAGACCGGGGGAAGGGGGGGAAACCAGGGGCGGTGGTGTGTGCATGAGTATTTCTAGTTTAAAGCAGACACATGCCCTGCTTGATCCTCAGGGGTACTGAATGAAACAAAGCCGGGGTTCGCTATCCGCAAACCCCGGCTTTGACCGTTAAAACGTCAATTAACCTGCGCTTATGACTTGGGCTGCGCCGGTGCTTTGCCATCCCGTGGACCGCCCTTGCGCCCCTCATGCCCCCGGTGATGCATGGCGTTGGCATCAAATACCTTTTGCTGCTCCGGCGTCAAGGTGGCATAGAAAGCCTTGGTGGCTTCACCCCGTTTGTCCATCGCCGCGTTCATGTCGGTCATGTGCTGGTTGCGCAGGGCTTTCATTTTGTCGATGCGCTCCGGCGTCGGCAATTTGTCCAGTTCTGCGTACTCGGCCCGCTTGCCCATCATGTCCGTTGGGAGCTTCATGGCCGCGACGTAAGTGGTCCATGCCCCTTCCTGGGCTGGCGTGAGCTTGAGCTTGGCTTTGAGGTCGGCGTTGCGTTTGTCCATCCAGGCCTGCATTTTGGCGGGGTCCATCTTGCCCATGCGGTGATGCTGCATCCCCTCATGCATCGGACCGGCGCCCATCATGCTGCCAGGCTGGCCAGCAGCCGGGGCTTGGGAGAAAGCGGAGAAACCGGCCGTGGCCAGCAGACCGGCCAGTAAAAGAGGTTTAAAAACTGATTTCATGTGAGTTTCCTTTGAGAGAAGTCTGACGCACAGAACTTGGCATCAGGTTGGGGGTAAGTGTGAGCTTGGTCTGTATCTGTTGCGTGATGCGTGATAAAGCAATGGTAAAGATGCGTTAAAAACTTTGACCGGGATTTGATGGGATGATTCAGCCCTGTCAAAGTTAATTCATCGAAAAAAAGGCTGCAAGTGTTCAAGAACGTGATCATGTATCGAATCGGGCCCGGATGGTCCGCCTCCCTGGCGCAAATGGAAGAAAGCCTGGATGGCGCGCGCTTTGTGGAATGTGGTGCCAGCCAGGAAAAATCCATTGGCTGGATCGAACCGCGCGGCGAGGCCAACGGCCCGCTGGTGGAGTCGGTCGGCGGCCAGCTGATTCTGAAACTGATGATTGAGACCAAGGCGCTGCCGGGCTCGGTCATCACCAAAAAAACCAAGGAACGGGTGGCGCATATCGAAGCCACCACCGGGCGCAAACCCGGCAAAAAGGAAACCAGCGAGATCAAGGACGACATCAAGCTGGAATTGATGCCGATGGCGTTCACCAAGGAATCGTCGGTTTTTGTCTGGATTGACCCTGACGCCAAGCTGCTGGTGATCGATGCCGGCAGCCAGGGACGGGCCGATGAAGTGGTGACGATGCTGGTGAAGTGCTTCAGCGGCCTGGCCGTGAAGCTGATCGACACCAAGGTATCCCCGACAGCGGCCATGTCCGAATGGCTGATCTCGCAGGAGCCGCCTTCCGGCTTCAGCGTGGACCGCGAGTGCGAGCTGAAAGCAGCCGACGAATCCAAGGCCGTGGTGCGCTATACGCGCCACCCGCTCGACACCGACGAGGTGCGCGAGTATGTACAAAACGGCAAGCTGCCGACCCGCCTGGCCCTCACCTGGGACAGCCGCGTGTCGTTTGTGCTGACCGAAGGCCTGCAGGTCAAGAAGCTGACGTTTCTGGAAGTGGTGTTCGAGAAGACCTCGGCCGGCAAGGACGACGGTTTTGATGCCGACACCGCCATCGCCACCGGCGAACTGCGCAAGCTGCTGCCGGACCTGCTGGAAGCGCTGGGCGGCGAAGTGGTGACCGTCTGAGACACCCCATGAAATCATCCGGGGAGAACCCATCAGGCTACGTCGAGAACCGGGCGCTTTTGCTGCTGCTGGTGGCCGTCAGCCTGGCCCTCGGATGGATCTTGTTGCCGTTTTACGGCGCCATCATGTGGGGCGTCATCATCGCCCTGCTGTTCGAGCCGGTGTACCGCCGGCTGCTGCCCCGGTTAAAGGGCCGGCGCACGCCAGCAGCCTTGTTGACGCTGCTGATCGTGCTGGTCATCGTCATCCTGCCGCTGGCGCTCATCAGCGCCGCGCTGGCACGTGAAGCGGCTGCGGTTTACCAGCGGCTCCAGTCCGGCGAATTGAACCCGACACTGTTCTTTCATGGCCTGTTCGACACGCTGCCGAACTGGATCACGGCGCTGCTGGACCGCTTCGGCCTGGTGGACTTCAGCACCCTGCAACGCCGGCTGTCGGCGGCGCTGGCGCAAGGCAGCCAGTTGATCGCGACGCAGGCGTTCAGCATCGGGCAAGTCACTTTTGAATTTCTCACTAGCCTGGGCATTGCGCTGTACCTCGCGTTTTTCCTGATCCGCGATGGCCACAGTGTCGGCGGCACGGTGCGGCGCGCGATCCCGCTGGCACTGGATCACAAACGGGAGTTGTTCAGCAAATTCACCACCGTGATCCGGGCCACCGTCAAGGGCAACCTGCTGGTGGCGGTCATCCAGGGGGCGCTGGGTGGCATCGCATTCTGGTTCCTGGGCGTCGGCGCGGCCTTGCTGTGGGGGGTGCTGATGGCCTTTTTGTCACTGTTGCCAGCGGTCGGTGCCGGTCTCGTGTGGCTACCGGTCGCCATCTACCTCTTCATCACCGGCGCCATGTGGCAAGGCATTGCGCTGGTCGCCTGGGGCGTGCTGGTGATCGGCTTGGTGGACAACCTGCTGCGCCCGGTGCTGGTCGGCAAGGACACGCGCATGCCCGACTATGTGGTGATGATCACCACGCTGGGCGGCATGGCGGTGTTCGGCATCAACGGCTTTGTGCTCGGCCCCGTCATTGCGGCGATGTTCATCGCGGTCTGGCACATCTACGCGGCGACCCAGGCGGACGCCGCCCCTTAGCTTTTTAGCTTTTTCAGCCCTGTTTCTTCATGGCGCAGGTGTTGAAGCCCAGCAAGGCATAGGGCGGGCACCAGCCGACAAGCCCGGTGCCCAGCGCTACCACGCCCACCCAGCCCCACACGCCAATCGTGCCGGAAAGCGTCAAGCCGATCAGGACCAGGCCAAGGACGATGCGCAGGATGCGGTCGATGCCGCCGACGTTTGATTTCATGGAGAACTCCTTAAGTGAAAAGTGGATGGCTGGATTAAGCCCTTGATCCACCCGCCCGTCTGTGACTGAAGTCACCCAGGCAGTGCCGCGCCTCCGTTTTAAACGCTGAGCAGGGAAGCCATGTCTCGCAGCGCTGCGCCGTTGACGATCTGGATCTGCTCACGCCCCAGCGCCACCCAGCCTTCGCGCTCAAAGCGGCGCAGCAGCCGGGTCACGATCTCGCGCACGGTGCCCAGTTCATCGGCCAGCGCTTGGTGCGTCATGGCCAGATGTGTTCCTCGTCCCAGCAGGGCGGCCGCCAGACGCCGATCCAGCTTGTGAAACGCCACGGCATCGACCAGACAGGTGAGATCGGCCATGCGCTCGGCAAACAGGCCCAGCACCTCGTTGCGAAAGGCCGGGGTTTCCAGCCAGCGCGTGAAGATGTCCGGCGGAATCAGCAGCAGGGTGCTGGCTTTGGTGGTAATGCCATGCGCCGACAGCGGCTGGGTGCGAAACAGGCAGGCCGACGACACCAGGCACAGCTCGCCCGGCACCACGCGGTACAACTCCAGCGAGCGGCCATCGCCCGAACTGCGCGACACCTTGATCTCGCCCTCCAACACCAGCGGAAAG
>JAZKHK010000151.1:0-20043 GCA_040385425.1 Pseudomonadota bacterium
ACATGGTGGCCGGCCAGTACCAGCCGCGCACCCGCATGGACGAGGGCGCGCTGTACGAGCTGGCCGAATCCATCAAGGTGCAGGGCATCATGCAGCCGATTCTGGTGCGCCAGCTCAAGGACGGCGCGAATGAAGGCAAGTACGAAATCATCGCTGGTGAGCGTCGTTTCCGGGCCGCCAAACTGGCCGGGCTGGACCGCGTGCCGGTGCTGGTGCGCGACGTGCCCAACGAGGCCGCCGCCGCCATGGCGCTGATCGAAAACATCCAGCGCGAAGATTTGAACCCGCTGGAAGAAGCGCATGGCCTGCAGCGCCTGGTCAAGGAATTCGGCCTGACGCACGAGGCCGCGGCCCAGGCGGTCGGCCGTTCCCGCAGTGCCGCCAGCAACCTGCTGCGCCTGCTCAACCTGGCCGACCCGGTGCAAACCATGCTGATGGCGGGCGACCTCGACATGGGCCACGCCCGCGCGTTGCTGGTGCTGGACCGCGCCACCCAGATCACGGCGGCGACGCAGATCAACGCCCGGAAAATGTCGGTGCGCGAGGCCGAGAGCCTGGCCAAAAAGCTCAGTGCCGAATTCACGCTGACCTCGGTCAAGCCGGCCAAGGAAAAGTCGCGCGACATCAAACGGGTTGAAGAAGAACTGTCCGACCTGCTCACTGCCGAGGTTGAAGTGCGGGTGAAAAAACGCGTCAAACGCGCCGGTCGCCTGGAGGAAATGGGCGAGATCAGCATCCAGTTCGGCTCGCTCGATGAGCTCAATGGCCTGATCGACAAGCTCAAATCTGCCGCTCAGTCGCGTTAAGAAAACCGCACCGCGTCACCATGCTTGCCCGTTTGTTGGGGTCGCTGCCCTGGCCGCTCCCGGCGCTGCTGGCGTGGGCCAGCGCCTGGGCCTTGTTCTGGGTTTTGCAGGGGTTGGGGCTGGCCTGGGTGGCGCTGGCACTGGCCTCGGCCCTGGGCGTGGCCTGGAGCGTCCTCGCCGCCACCTGGTGGCGCCGTGCCCTCATCGGCCTGGGCTTCCCCTTGTCGCTGGCGCTCTCGGGCGCCGTTACTTTGCCGGCCTGGGCCTGGTTGCTGCCGCTGGCGCTGCTGTTGCTGATTTACCCGCTCAATGCCTGGCGTGATGCGCCGCTGTTCCCCACACCGGCCCACGCCCTACGCGATCTTGCCGCGCAAGCCCCGCTGCCGGCCGGCGCGCTGGTGCTCGATGCCGGTTGCGGGCTGGGCGACGGGCTCAAAGCCTTGCGCGAAGCCTATCCGCAAGCGCAACTCCACGGGCTGGAGTGGAGCTGGCCGCTGCGCGCCTTATGTGCCTTGCGCTGCCCCTGGGCCCGCATCCGCCAGGGCGATATCTGGCGGGCCGACTGGCAGGCGTATGCGCTGGTCTATCTGTTTCAGCGGCCCGAGAGCATGGCCCGCGCGGTGGCCAAGGCGCAGGCTGAGCTGGCGCCGGGCGTCTGGCTGGTGAGCCTGGAGTTTGAAGCCTCCTTGCTCCAGCCCGAGGCGGTTTTGCGCTGCGCCGATGGCCGCGCGGTGTGGCTGTACCGCGCCCCGTTTCAGCGCCGCCCCCACCCCGTTGTCGCCTAAACTGGGGTTCTGAAGTCCTTCACGCTGGAGAAACATTTTGAAAAAATCCGACAACGCTCCACAGACTGATGCAGTTCTGGCCGCCCTGACGGTCGCTACCTTTGCCATGGCCTCGCTGGCAGAAACGCGGGACTCCGACACCGGCCAGCACATTCAGCGCGTCCAGCATTACGCCAAGGCCCTGGCGCAGCGGCTGCAGGCGCTGCCGCAATTTGCCGCAGTGCTGACAGATGCCTACATTGACATGCTGTTCAAGTCGGCCCCGCTCTATGACATGGGCACCATCGGCATTCCGGACCGGATTCTGCTCAAGCCCGGGCGCCTGACGCCGGCCGAGTTTGACATCATGCGGACCCACACCACGCTGGCACGCGATGCGATCGAGCACGCCGAAACCAGCCTGGGTTACCGGGCCGAGCTGCTCCAGACCTTGAAGGAAATTGCCTATTCCCACCAGGAGAAGTGGGACGGCAGCGGCTACCCGCAAGGCTTGTCGGGCACGCAAATTCCGCTGTCGGCGCGCCTGATCGCCCTGGCCGATGTGTACGACGCGCTGATCTCCGACCGCGTGTACAAGGCGGGCGTGCCTCACGAGCAGGCGGTCGGCATCATTTTTGGTGAACGGGGCGGTCACTTCGACCCCGATCTGGTGGACGCCTTCATGGACATCCAGGATGAGTTTCACGCCATTGCCCAGCGCTTTGCCGACACCGAGCAGGACATGCAGAAAAAGATGGAATACATGGCCAACGCCATCGCAGAAATTGCCGAACTGTAAGTAGCTGTCAAGGGTGTAAGGAAGTGCCTGCGTTAAAGCAATCTCCCTGGCAGGGGTAATCGTTTTCCGGTTTGCAATTTACTGAGGTTTCAGTAGATTTGGCAAAAGAAGGGGGGCAAAGGTTGCAGGCATGGACAAAGAAAAAGCCTTGTTTCAAGGATTGTTTGAAGCTTCGCCGGACGCGCTCATCGTCGTTGATGGTGACGGCAAAATTATCCTTGCCAACCGGCAAACGGAAAAAGCATTTGAGTACGAGCGGGCGGAATTGATTGGCCAGACCATCGAATGTCTGGTGCCCGAGCGTTTGCGCAGTGACCATTTGAAACAGCGCCTGTTGTTTCAGAAAGCGCCGCATCAGCGGCCCATGGGCGGGGCGCTGACCTTGTGTGGCCGACGCAAGGATGGCAGTGAGTTTTCAGTTGATATCCTGTTGAGTCCCATCGAGTCAGAAGAGGGGACGCTGGTACTCGCTGCCATTCGGGATATCACCGAACGCAACCGGGTCCAGGCGGCCTTGCATGAAGAGCGCGAACGCAGTCGCATCACCCTTGAATCCATTGGCGACGCCGTTCTGTGCACCGATACCGAGGGCAAGATCCAGTACTTGAACAAGGTCGCTGAAGAGATGACGGCCTGGCCGTCGAGCAAGGCACTGGGTCAACCGCTGACGCGGGTTTTCCAGCTGGTGGAAGACAATTCGCGGGACACCGTGCCGCTGACCCTGGAGCTGGCCCTCAGCGAAAAGTTCGGCAAAAGCCTGACCCGCCATTCGGTGTTGATCCGCGCCGACGACAAAGAGGTGTCGATCAAATACACGGTCGCGCCGATTTCCGATGCGGCGGGCAAAACCATCGGCGTGGTGATCGTGTTCAGCGACATCAGCCAGACCCTGGAATTCACGCGCCAAATGGCGTATCTGGCACAACATGATTTCCTGACCAACCTGCCCAACCGCATGCTCTTGAATGACCGCCTGACGCAGGCGATCGGCCTGGCCAACCGCAGCCATACGCAACTGGCGGTGCTGTTCCTGGATCTGGACCATTTCAAGTACATCAATGATTCGCTGGGCCACGGCATCGGTGACCGCTTGCTGCAATCGGTGGCGCAACGCCTGGTGGCCTGCGTGCGCAGTTCGGATACCGTGAGCCGCAACGGGGGCGATGAATTCGTGATCCTGCTGGCCGAAATCGAGCACCTGGAGGATGCCAGGATCAGTGCCGAAAAAATCATTGCCGCACTGAATGATCCCCATCAGATTTCGGGCTACACCCTGCAGGTGTCGCCCAGCATTGGCATCAGCGTCTATCCCAACCACGGCCAGAATGCGGAGACGCTGATCAAGAATGCCGATCTGGCGATGTACCACGCCAAGGACAGCGGGCGCAACAATGTCCAGTTCTTTACCCCCGACCTGACGCTGCGTTCGGTGGAGCGGCAATCGGTTGAGAGTGACTTGCGCCTGGCCCTGGAGCGCCGGGAATTCGACTTGTACTACCAGCCCAAGGTCGATCTGACAAGCGGCGCCACGATCGGCGCTGAAGCTTTGCTGCGCTGGCGGCACCCCGAGCGCGGACTGATCTCGCCGGCCCACTTCATTGCCATTGCCGAAGATTCAGGCCTCATCATTCCGATTGGTCGCTGGGTGATGCGCTCGGCCTGCCGTCAGATGCAAATCTGGCGACAGAGCGGGGTGCCGAGGGTGCCGGTTTCGGTCAATGTGTCCGCGCTGGAATTTCGCAGCCCGCATTTTCTCGACGAGGTGCGCACGATCCTGGCGGAGACGCAAGTGGAGCCGGCTTTTCTGGAGCTGGAGTTGACGGAAAGCGTGCTGATGCAACACGCGGAGGCGACGATTGGCGTGCTCACCGAACTCAAGCGAATCGGGGTGCGCTTGACGATTGATGACTTTGGCACCGGCTATTCCAGCCTCAGTTATTTGAGCTATTTCCCCATCGACACGCTGAAAATAGACCAGTCCTTCGTGCACGAGATCACGACCCATGCCTACAACGCGGCCATTGTCAGCGCCGTGATCGGCATGTGCGAAGGCTTGCGCCGCGAGGTCATTGCCGAGGGGGTGGAAACGCCTGAGCAGGCGGCGTTTTTGCTGGGGCAACACTGCCCCCATGTGCAAGGCTACTATTGCAGCCCGCCGATCCCGGCCGCCGACTTTGTGCAATACCTCGGCCTTGGCGGACGGCGCACCGCTCTGGTGTTGGCACCGGCGTGCGAGCCCAGCGAGAATCGCCGCCGGTTTCAGCGCCGGCGTATGGTTAGATAGGCCTCTAGCCCTTATGTAGCCTGCCTATGTAGCTATGTTATTTATAGCGTAAAGATCTTGCCCGGGTTCATGATGTTGTGCGGGTCCAGCGCCTGCTTGATGGCGCGCATCATGGCCACCGCGCCAACGCCAGCCTCGGACAGCAGAAAGTCCATTTTGTGCAGCCCCACGCCATGCTCGCCGGTGCAAGTGCCTTCCAGGCGCAGGGCGCGGCTCACCAGCGCGTGGTTGAGCTGTTCGGCGGTGGCGCGTTCTTCGGCGCTGTCGGGGTCGATCAGGTAGCCGAAGTGGAAGTTGCCGTCGCCGACGTGGCCGACCAGGAAGTAGGGGATGCCGCTGGCATCGGCCTCAGCTACCGAGTCCAGCAGGCAGTCGGCCAGCCGGGAAATCGGCACGCAGGTATCGGTGGAGATGGCGCGGCAGCCGGGCTTGGACTGGATGGCGGCAAAGTAGGCGTTGTGCCGCGCCGTCCACAGCCGCGTGCGCTCTTCGGGCGTGCTGGCCCACTCAAAGGCGTTGCCGCCGAACTCGCTGGCCAGCTCCTGCACCAGCTCCGCCTGTTCTTTCACGCTGGCGGGGGAGCCGTGAAATTCCATCAGCAGCAAGGGTTCTTCGCGCAGTCCCAGCTTGGCATAGGTGTTGACCATGCGCACGGTGTTGGCGTCGATCAGCTCCACGCGCGCAATCGGAATGCCCATCTGGATGATCTGGATGGTGGTGCGCACCGCGGCCTCGATGCTGGGGAAGGAGCAGATCGCCGCTGAAATCGCCTCCGGCAGCGGGTACAGCTTGACTGTGACTTCGGTGATCACGCCCAGCGTGCCTTCGCTGCCGACCATCAAACGCGTCAGGTCGTAGCCGGCGGAGGATTTTTTGGCCCGCGTGCCGGTGCGGATGATCTCGCCGCTGGCCGTCACCACCTCCAGCGCCAGCACGTTCTCGCGCATGGTGCCGTAGCGCACGGCGTTGGTGCCGCTGGCGCGGGTGGCGCACATGCCGCCCAGGCTGGCGTCGGCGCCGGGGTCGATCGGGAAGAACAGGCCGGTGCTTTTGACCGCCTCGTTGAGTTGCCTGCGCGTCACGCCGGGCTGCACCGTCACCGTCAGGTCGTCGGCATTGATCGACAGCACCTGGTTCATGCGGCTCACATCCAGGCTGATGCCGCCTTGCACCGCCAGCAAATGGCCTTCCAGCGAGGAGCCGGCGCCGAACGGAATCACCGGCACGCGGTAGTCACTGGCCAGCTTCACCGCATCGGCCACGTCCTGCGTGCTCTGGGCAAACACCACGGCGGCCGGCGGCGGCATGGGCGCAAAGGCGGACTCGTCACGCCCGTGCTGTTCGCGCACCGCCAGGGCGGTGGAGCACTGTTGGCCAAAACGGGTTTTGAGCGCCGTCAAGAGGGCGGCAGGCACCTCCCGCAAATGGAGTTCAGGCGCAGAAGGGGGACGGGGCGTAGGGTTGTTCATAGGCCGTATTTTGCTGCAACAATAGTCCCAACAAAGGAGCATCCCGATGGGACAACGACTGACACAAATCGCAACGCGCACCGGTGACAACGGCACCACCGGCCTGGGTGACAACACCCGCGTTTCCAAAAACAGCCTGCGCGTGCACGCCATGGGCGATGTGGACGAGCTCAACTCGAACATCGGTGTGCTGCTGTGCGAAGACATGCCCGACAGCGTGCGCGCGCTGCTGGTGGAGATTCAGCACGAGCTGTTCAACCTGGGCGGCGAGCTGTCGATCCCCGGTTTTGAGCTGCTCAAGCCCGAGGCGGTGCTGGCGCTGGATGCGGCGCTGGACGAGCACAACGCCGCCTTGCCGCGCTTGCAGGAATTCATTTTGCCGGCCGGCACCCGCGGTGCCTCCTTGGCCCATGTGTGCCGCACCGTAGCCCGGCGCGCCGAACGTGCCGTGGTGGCGCTGGAAGGCGCAGAAGTGTTGAAAGACACGCCGCGCCAGTACCTGAACCGGTTGAGTGACCTGATGTTTGTGCTGTCCCGCGTGCTCAACCGCCACCGCACTGACGGCACCGTGGGCGATGACGTGTACTGGAAGAGCAAGAAGCTGGCGCAAGCGACGTCAGAATGACTATTTGCTATTAAAAAAATAGCTGCTCGCGCAGATGGGACGGGGGCTAGAGGCCTATTTGGCTTGAAAACTACTGCCTTGAGCCGCAAAACGCAGCTCAAGGCAGCTAATGAACCGCTGGCTACATCATTCCCAGCAAGCGGGGGAACCAGGTGGACATGGCTGGCCAGTAGGTCACCAGACCCAGGAAGCAAAGCATCGACAGCAGCCATGGCCACACCGCCACGGTCAGCTCGGTGATGCCCATCTTGGTGATGCCCGAGGCCACGTACAGGTTCAGCCCGACCGGCGGATGGCACATGCCGACCTCCATGTTCACCACCATGATGATGCCGAAGTGCACCGGGTCAATGCCCAGCTTCATCGCCACCGGGAACAGGATGGGCGCGAAGATCAGCACAATGCTGGATGGCTCCATGAAGTTGCCCGCCAGCAGCAGAATCACGTTCACCGCCAGCAGGAACGTGATCATGCCCAGGCCGTTGCCCAGCATCCAGTCGGCCAGCGCCTGTGGAATGTTCTCGTTGGTCATGATGAAGGAGAACAGCACCGCGTTGGTGATGATGTACAGCAGCATCGCCGACATGTTGGCCGAGTTGAGCAACACCTTGGGCACGTCCTTGAGCTTCATGTCTTTGTAGACAAACACCGCCACAAAGAAGGCATACACCGCACTCATCGCGGCCGCTTCGGTCGGGGTGAACAGGCCGGTGTAAATACCGCCCATCACGATCACGATCAGCAGCAGGCCCCAGGCCGATGCGCGAAAGGCTTTGATCCGTTCAGCCCAGGTGGCTTTTTGCAAGCGCGGGTAGCCAAATTTGCGGGCGCGGTACCAGGTCACACCGCCCAGGACGCCCGCCAGCGCAATGCCCGGCACCACGCCGGCCATGAACAAGGCGCCGACCGAGGTATTGGTCGCCACCGAGTACATCACCATCACGATGCTGGGGGGAATCAGGATGCCCAAGGCGCCCGAGGTGGTGATGACGCCGGCGCCAAAGCTTTTCGGAAAGCCTGCTTTGGTCATGGCTGGCAGCAGGATCGAGCCAATCGCTACCACGGTCGCGGGGGATGAGCCCGACACCGCCGCGAACAAGGCGCAACCGAGTACACCGGCCAGTCCCAAGCCGCCGTACCAGTGGCCGACCATGCTGGAGGCAAAGTTGATCATGCGCCGCGCCACCCCGCCGTGGGTCAAAAAGTTGCCCGCCAGGATGAAGAACGGAATCGCCATGATCTCGAACTTCTCGATGCCGGTGAACAGCTTGAGCGCCACCGACTCCAGCGGCACCTGGGTAAAGCCGAACAAAAAGGTCAGAACCGTGAGGCCGAGCGAGATCGAGATCGGCATGCCCGTGAGCATGAGCAGCATCAGCAGGACAAAGATGATGGCGGCGTTCATTTGTCACCCCCTTCCCGGTGGTGCAAATCAGTAGGGTGCAGGTTGTCGCTCATGGAATAGGGGTTCACGTCCACCGGTTTTTCTTCTTCCAGACCATCGACATGGCCGTGGTCGTGGTGCGGCAGTTCGCCGGTTTTCAAAAAGTTGACCATCACTTGTAAAAAGCGGAAACACATCAGGCTGGTGCCCAGCGGAATCGCGCTGTAAACCATCCAGGTCGGCCACTCCAGATCGGGGGTGGTGGGGCCTTCGGGGATGTCGCCCACGGGCATGCCCAGCACTTGGAGAAATGCATGGTGTGCGCCGTTGTCCCACACAAAGTGGCTGCCCAGGTAAGCCACGATGCCGGTGAACAAGGCGCCCGCCAACAGCCCGAAGATGATGAACTTGCTGCGCATCTTGTTATCCAGGCGGTTGATCAGCACATCCACGCCGACGTGGATGCCGGTGCGCACGCCGTAGGCGGCGCCAAACTTGGCCATCCAGACAAACATGATGATGGTCAGCTCCTGCGCCCAGCTCATGCTGAGCGACAGGAGCCAGTCCTGCACGCCTGGAATGGCCAGGCCGGCAGCGTAACGGTGGACCACCGCGACAAAGATGATCAGCGTCGCAGCGCCCATGAGGAAGGTGACGATCCACTCTTCCAGGTGATCAAGAATTTTCATGCGTTGAACTTCAGCAGTGAGTCATCAAAGTGGCGGGTGTGCATCAGTTCAGCTTAGAGCTTGGCCGGATCGAAGCCGGTTTCCTTGTAGATCGTTTGCAGGGTGTCCTTGCCCACGCGATCAGCCATCTTGATATGGACCGGCGCCATGGCCTTTTTCAGTGCCAGACGCTCTTCCGGGGTGGGCACGTAAACGGTGGTCTTGCCGCTCTTCTTCACGCCCGCCAGTGAGGCGTCGTTTTCTTCCTGGGCAATCTGGTTGGCGTAAACGGTCGCTTCCTTCATGGCCTGTTCCAGCTGGCCGCGCACGTCAGCGGGCAGGCCGTCCCAGAACTTCTTGTTCACGATGACCGCGTAGCCGAGGTAGCCGTGGTTGGTGAGCGTGAGGTGTTTTTGCACTTCATGCATTTTTTGGGTGTAGAAGTTGGAGATCGGGTTCTCGGTGCCGTCCACCACGCCGGTTTGCAGCGCCTGGTACACCTCGGAGAACGCCATCACCTGGGCAATGCCGCCGATGGAGCGAATTTCTTCTTCAAGCACCTTGGAAGACTGGATGCGGAATTTCTTGCCCTTGTAGTCGGCTACGGTTTTGAGCGGCGTATTCGCTGAGAACGACTTGAAGCCGTTGTCCCAGTAAGCCAGACCCTTGATGCCCTTGGGCTCCAGCTTGGCCAGCAGGCTGGCACCCACCGCGCCTTGGGTGATCTTGTGCAGATCGTTGCGGTCATCAAAGATGAAAGGCAGGTCAAACGCCTCAAATTCCTTCACGCCCAGCGGGCCAAACTTGGCCAGCGAGGGGGCCAGCATCTGCACGGCGCCAATTTGAAGGGCTTCGATTTCTTCCTTGTCTTTGTACAAGGCGCTGTTGGCATAAACCTCGACCTTGACTTTGCCCTTGGTCAGCTCGGCAGCTTTCTTGGCAAAGAACTCGGCGGCCTTGCCTTTGGGGGTGTCGAGGGCCACCACATGGCTGAACTTGATGACCGTTTGGGCATTGGCGACCAGACCGGCGGCTAACAGCGCGCTGGCCAATACGATTTTCAATTTAAATTTCATCACAGTCTCCTGAATTGATAAGTGTCAACACGAACCCGCGGAGAGTAGCGAGGAAACAATCAGGAGGTAACTGTGGCGTTCAACAGCTAGGGTTAACCCGAGGAGCGCGTGTGGCGCTTGTTTAAAGCATCGCGTACCGCTTCCATCCACTGCGGTCCGATGCGCTTGGTCAGCCCTTGGTGCACCCCTTCCACCGCCTTGCGAAGACGGGCACGCTGGCTCGGGGTGGGGCGGTGGATGCGGGTGGTTCCGGCCTGGCGCAAGGCCGCCAGGGCTTTGTCGTTTTCTGCGTCGGCAATGGTGTTGCCGTAGATCAGCGCTTCGCGCACGGCCTGGCCCACCAGATTGCGGTCGGGCTCCGTCATGCTCAGCCAGAAACGCTGATTGACCACCAGGGCGTAGCCCAGATAACCATGCTCGGTCAGGCTGAGGTCGGTTTGCACCTCGTGCATGTCCTGGGTCCAGAAGTTGGAGATCGGGTTCTCGGTGCCATCCACCACGCCGGCCGCCAGGGCGCGCCGGGTTTCGCTGAAAGCCAGGGTCACGGGTTGCGCACCCAAGGCGCGCATCTGCTCGGCAATCACCCGCGAGGCTTGCACCCGCATGCGCAAACCGACAAAGTTGGCGGGTTCGAGCAGCGGGTGATTGGCACTCATCTGCTTGAACCCGTTGTCAAAATAACCCAGGCCGATCAGCCGCTGGCGGCTCAGGCGGTCCAGCAGCCGCTGCCCCAGCGGCCCTTGCGTGATGCGCCGCACGTCCGACACTTCATCAAACAGAAAAGGCAAGTCGAACAACTCGAACTCGGGAAACCCGATGCGACCGAACTTGGACAGCGACGGCGCCAGCATGTCCACCGCGCCGAGTTGCAGGGCCTGCATTTCGTCATGGTCGCCATAGAGTTCGGCATCGGGATAGAGCAGCACCTGAATGCGGGCGTTGGAGCGCTGTTCCACCAGGTTTTTGAAGTGCTTGAGCGCCAGGCCTTTGGGGGTGTCCTCGGTCACCACATGCGACAAGCGGATGGTTAAAGCCGGACCCGGCTGGGCCAAGGCAGGCCGTGACGCCAGCAGCGAAGCACTCACCCCCTGCAGCCAGCGGCGACGATCGGCATGGGCGGGCAGCGCAAATGGGAACATGCTGGCTATTATGCGGGGGCTAATCACCCTGACACCCTCGATGAAACCCACGCCCCCCGACCAGTCGCTCGACTTTGCCTTGCTGCAACAGACGACGCGCCGCCACGCCGAGCGCAACCGGCGGGCCTTGCTGTGGCTGTTGGGTTTGCTGGTCCTGTTGGCGGGCTCGGTGGTGACACTGGTGCTGTACCTGAACAGCTTTGAGGCCGAAGAAGAAGCGCGGCGCCGGGGCGCCGATGCCCAGTGGCTGGAGCAAAGCGTGCAGTTTCATTTCCGCCGGCTTGACGATGACCTGGTGGTGCTGGCGCGCCAACTGGTACTCGGCGGGGCTCCGACCCGGCGGGCTCAAGCGCCCCGAGCCCCGGAAGTGGAGGGCGGCTTGTTATGGCGCCAGTCGGGTGTGGTGCTGTCGCATGGATGGATTGCGGCCAAGCAGATGCATGACACCGGCGTTGGTCCGGAACGCTGGCAAATGGACTGGGAGGCGCATCCCGCCAATGCCCAGGCACTCGCCACCATGCAGGACATCACACGGGGTCTGCGTCGGTCGGCCTATGCCGGGCCGATGCGCCAAGGCGATGGCAGCCTGACCGACGTGGTCTGGCTGGCCGTGCCGTTTTTCGAGCGCGGGCAGTTTGCTGGCAATTACATGGCCGCCCTGTCCATGGAGCGGGCGGTTCAGGCGCTGGTGCCGGCCTGGTTTCAACAAAATCAGCAGGTGCGTCTGATGGGGGAGGGGATGGATGCCCAGCCCGACCCGGCCCAAGGAGCCAGCCCTTATCGCGCTTCCATGAATTTGCCCGGCACCGACCTGTTTCTGGATGTTGCCCCGCGCAGCGAGCAGCCCACCACCGTGCCGCGCATCTTCTTTCTGGTGGCCTTGCTGTTTTTGCTCGGGATGCTGGCCAGTTTGTTTGCGCTGCGGCGCGACTTCATCAAGCGGCAAAAAATTCAGGCCCTGTTGCAAACCGAAGTGGCCTTGCGCTCCGCCATGGAAAACTCCGTCACCATCGGCCTGCGGGCCTGGAACATGAGTGGCAAGATTTTGTACGTGAACGACGCTTTTTGCCGCATGGTGGGTTACCGCAGTACCGATCTGGTGGGCAAGTCAGCGCCTTTGCCCTACTGGCCACCGGACCAGACTGCTGAACTGCGTCTGGTGCATCGCGGCATCATTGCGCAAGGCACGCTGGGTGACGGGGTCGAGGTGCAGTTTCAGCACCGGGATGGCCGGCTACTGGATGTGCTGATTCACGAAGCCCCGCTGAACACGGCCGATGGCGAGCAATTGGGATGGATGAGTTCGGTGCTGGACATCAGTGAACGCAAGCGCGCGCAACGGGTGGCGGCGCTGCAGCAGGACAAGCTCGAAGCCTCGGGGCGTCTGGTGGCGGTCGGCGAGGTGGCCTCCACGCTGGCGCATGAGCTGAATCAGCCGCTGGGCGCGCTCAGCAGTTTTGCCAACGGGCTGCTCAATCGCCTGCGTGGAGGCAACATCACATTGGACGAGATGGAGCCCGTGGTGGCGCGCATGGCCCGTCTGGCGGAGCGGGCCGGCGGCATCATCCAGCATGTCAATGCGTTTGCCCGACGGCGGGAAATATCGCGCCAGCGCCTGGACTTGATGGCGGTCTTGCGGCGTGTCCTGGCCAGTGCGGTGGACCCGCAAGGGCGCAAGGTAGCCCTGGTCCAGCAGGACCACCCGATCTGGATTGATGCCGACGAGTTGTTGCTGGAGCATCTGATCAACAACCTGGTGGGCAACGCGCTGGACTGGGCGCAGCAGGGTGAAGGCCGGGCGCAGGTGCGCGTCGGCGTGACCTGCGACCTGTCCGAATCCATGGCCGTCATGGCGGTGGCCGATAGCGGTCCGGGCGTGAGCGGTGAAGACCAGGGTCATATTTTTAACGCCTTTTTCAGCACCAAGGAAGGCGGCATGGGCATGGGGTTGGCCATCTGCCGCTCGATTGTGGAGGCCCACCATGGGCGCCTGGAGGTCGGGCGCGATGCCGAGCTGGGCGGCGCCTGCTTTACCGTCCGGCTGCCGCTGGCCGATTCGCCTCCCGGCCCCCTTACTTCGCCTATGCTGTTGGCATCCTAGGAAATTCATGAACCGAGCTGCCATTCACATCGTTGACGACGACCCTGACATCCGTGACGGACTGGCCTGGCTGTTTGACTCGCGCGGCTACGCGGCCGCCACCTGGGACAGCGGCCTGGCTTTTTTGCAGGCCGCCAAGACGATTCAGCCTGAATGGGGCCATGCGGCGGTGCTGCTGGACGTGCGCATGGCGCCCCTGTCGGGCCTGGTCACGTTTGAGCAGCTCAAAGCGCTGGCGTGCCCGTGGCCCGTGCTGTTCCTGACCGGCAACGGCGACGTGGGCATGGCCGTGGCGGCCGTCAAGAACGGCGCCTGGGACTTTCTGGAAAAGCCTTTTCAGGACAACGAGCTGGTGGACCGGGTGGAGCAGGCGCTGGCAGCCGCGTCGGTGGTTTGCGACGGTCACCAGGAAGCGCACCGCCTGAAGCTGGCCCTGGCCAGTCTGAGCCCGCGTGAACGCGAGGTGCTGGACGAGCTGATTCGGGGCCATTACAACAAGACCATTGCCGACCATCTGGGCATCACGCCGCGCACCGTCGAGTTTCACCGGGCCAATCTGTTTGAAAAAATGGGGGTCAGCTCCGCCATCGAGCTGGCGCACAAGCTCGGACGCCTGCAACCCATGGGCGCCCCGGCGGCGCCGCTTAGCGGGGGAGAAGCATCGCCATCGTGATACGCGACACGCAGGTCAGCTCGCCCGCCTCGTTGTGCAGGTCGATCTGCCAGACTTGCGTGGTGCGCCCGATATGCACCGGGCGGGCGGTGCCGGTCACCCAGCCATGGGTGACGCCCCGGAGGTGATTGGCGTTGATGTCCAGTCCCACGGCGCGGTGGCCTTCAGGCGAGGCATAAAAAGCCCCGCAGGAGCCCAGCGTTTCGGCTAGCACCACACTCACGCCGCCGTGCAGCAAACCATAAGGCTGCTGGGTGCGCTGGTCCACCGGCACGCGGGCTTGGAGGAAGTCGTCCCCCACGGCCAGAAACTCGATGCCCAGATGGTCCACCGCCGTGTTGAGGCTGAAGGCGGTCAGATCGGCCACAGAAACAGGTTTTTTCCAGATGCGCATCAAGGCTCCCAACAGACATGAAACGGCCACTATAAGCACACACAAGAAAGGTGGGAGTCACTTGGTTGACAATCACGGGTTGCTCTACTGTTTAATGCCATGACCGATACCATCCAAGACGCCCCCGTTCAAGCTGTCCAACCCGTTGAGCCCACGCCCCCGAGCGCGCCAGCCAAAAAACAGGGTCGCGCATCCAATGTCCAGCCGGTGCTGGAGAAGCTGTTTGAGCTTTATCCGCATCTGTTCGGCGCCGAGTTCCTGCCGCTCAAGCTGGGCATTTTTCAGGAATTGCTGGCCGCTCATCCCGACGTTTTCGAGCGCGATAGCCTCAAGGTGGCCTTGGGCCTGCACACCCGCTCAGGCCGTTACCTGCACAGCGTGGCCTCTGGCCAACCTCGGCACGACCTGCAGGGCGCAGCGGTGGAAGACGTGGCGCCCGAGCATATTTACCTGGCCATGCTGGAGCTGTTCCGCCGCCGTCAGGCCCGTTCCCAAGAAGATTTGCGGCCGAAATTCCGCGCGCAGCTGATCGCCGCGTTCGAGGCCTCCGGTCTGACGCGCCAGGAGTACCTGACGCGCGTTCAGACCAACAACGTGGACGCCAGCACCTTGCTGGAAGAAGCCCTGGCCGAGTACGAGCAGAAGATGGCGAAACAAGAGGCGCTGTTGCGCGCCTTTGAGAGCAGCGGCAAGAGCCCTGCCGAGTTTGCCGACATGTACGGCATGGACCCGCGCGACGTCACCCGTGCGCTGGAGCGCAAGCAACGCCTGCAGGCCGCGTGATCAAGGCTTGATCGACGTGCGCAAATCGTCCAGGTAATCCTGGCGGATATTCATCGTACTTTTGACGCCCAAGGCGTTGAAGTGCATGGCCAGCCAGGTCTTGGCATGGGCCTGGCCGAGGTCGCGCAAGGAATGGATGAGGCCCATGTTGGTGGATATTTTGGTGGACCCGGCAAACGCCTCCAGCACCTCGCCGCCGTCAATGCGGTGCATCAGCACATCTTTGTACTGGGTGGGGTCCAGCCGGCCTTCGGCCAGCAGGCGCTTGACGAATTCAATGGCGCGCATCTCGGCCATCAAGCCGGCGTTGAACGTGACTTCGTTGATGCGGTCGGCAATCTGGGCCGGGGTCGTGGGCAACTGGTCGCGTTTGATCGGGTTGATCTGCACCAGCAAAATATCGCGGCTGACGCAGTTGTAGATCAAGGGATGCATGGCGGGGTTGCCCGAATAGCCGCCATCCCAGAAGTGGTCGCCTTCAATCTCGACTGCCCGGAACGCCAGGGGCAGGCAGGCCGATGCCATGACCGCGTCGGCCGTCAGGCGTTGGCCCGTGAACACCTCGGCCTGACCAGTGGAAACGCGCGTGGCGACCACAAAGATCTTGAGCGTTTCCAGACGGGCCACGGCCTCAAAATCAATCTGTCGATCCAGAAACTGGTGCAAAGGGTTGATGTCAAAGGGATTGCTCTGGTAAGGCGACACGGTGCTGGACCACAAGCTGGTCATGGCATCGCTCCACATGGTGGTGGGGGACGTGCCGAGACCGCCTAGTCCAAACAAGAGGTCAAAGGGCGCGCGTTGCACCTCGGACAGCGCGCCCATCTGCACAATGCCGTTCCAGAATTCGGTCAGTGATTCGCGCGCGGCCTCGCGTGGGTCGCCACCGCGTGACTCGGCTTGGGCAAACCCGTGTGCCAGGGCTACGGCATTCATCGCCCCGGCGCTGGTACCGCTGATGCCTTCCAGGTCGATGCGGCCGTCTTCGAGCAGGGCATCCAGCACGCCCCAGGTGAAGGCGCCATGCGAGCCGCCTCCTTGAAGAGCCAGGGTGATGAGGGGGGAACCGGTGGAGGATGAGGGGGAGGAGAACGGGTGCAGAGGTGGAGTCATGCAGGCAGGTTACCAAAAATTACAGTAATCTGACTGATCGATCCGTGCTTGCCTTACAAAATCAGTCAAATCCTCGCGTCAAATTTTTGGCACGAAAATAGCATTAGCCTCCAGAAGCTGACCAATTGCTTAGTTTTTTGGCGACTTTGCCCCTTTTTAGTGCAGCCTTAACTATCATTTTGTGTGTCAATGAATAATTCCGAACTGCCGTCATGGTCCGCTGCCAGCCTCAAAGCCAACGCGCGGCTGGCCGTTGAAGTCCGCAACGCCAGCGTCATCTACCCCACGGCCGATTCGCCAGTCCATGCGCTGGAAAGCATTGACCTGGACATTCGCGAGGGCGAGTTCGTGGCGCTGATCGGCCCTTCGGGCTGCGGCAAAACCACCCTGATGCGCGTGATTGCCGACCTGGAAAAAATCAGTTCCGGCGAGGTGCTGGTCAACGGCGTCAGCCCGCATGAGGCCCGCCTGGCGCGCGCTTACGGCTATGTGTTCCAGGCCCCGGCGCTGTTTCCGTGGCGCACCGTGCTGGCCAATGTCACCCTGCCACTGCAGATCCAGGGCCGCTCCAAAGCCGACAGCCGGGTGATTGCCATGGAGCACCTGGAGCGCGTCGGTCTGGCCGGTTTTGAAAGCAAATACCCGTGGCAGTTGTCCGGCGGCATGCAGCAGCGCGTGTCGATTGCGCGCGCCCTGTCGTTCGAGCCCAAGATTTTGATGATGGACGAGCCTTTTGGTGCGCTGGACGAGATCACGCGCGACCGGCTCAACGAGCAATTGCAGCAACTGTGGCAGCGCGAGCGCCGCACCGTGGTGTTTGTCACTCACTCGATTGCCGAAGCGGTGTACCTGGCGACCCGCATCGTGGTGATGTCGCCGCGCCCGGGGCGCATTGTGAAGGTGATTGATTCGCCGCTGCCGGACGAGCGCTACCTGGAGTTGCGCGACACCCCGGCTTTCATTGAAGTTGCGCATGCCGTGCGTGAAGCCCTGGCTGATGGACACCATGACTGAGTCGGTGATGAAACGCACGGCGACCCGCTTCCGGCAACAAGGCCTGCCCGTGCTCGTGATGCTGCTGGCCGTTTTGCTGGCCTGGTACGCGGGCGCCTGGGCGCTCAATGCCCCCGGCGCCATCGAACGGGTGATGCCCGAAGGCGGCGCCTGGACCTGGCAAGACTTGCTGGCCGCCACCATGCGCATGGAGCGCCCGGTGCTTCCGGCGCCGCATCAGGTGGCGCTGGATTTCTGGTCGAGCCTGGTGGACTGGCCGCTCGATTCGCCACGCAACCTGCTGTTTCATGTGGCCGTTACCGCCGAATCCACCTTGTGGGGCTTTGTGCTGGGCACTTTGCTGGGGCTGGTGCTGTCGGTGTGCATCGTTCATTCGCGCACGCTGGACCGGGCCTTGCTGCCGTGGATCGTGGCCTCGCAAACCGTGCCGGTGCTGGCGATTGCGCCCATCGTGCTGGTGATTCTGGGCAGCCTGGGTTTTTCCGGCGTGGCGCCCAAAGCGGTGATTGCCATGTACCTGTGCTTTTTCCCGGTCACGGTCGCCATGGTGCAGGGCCTGCGCTCGCCGCAGCGCATCGAGACCGAGATGATGCACACCTACGCCGCCACGCGCTGGCAGGCTTTGTGGCTGCTGCGCTTGCCGGCGGCTTTGCCGTTTTTGTTCCCCGCCTTGCGCGTCGGCATCGCCGCTGGCCTGGTCGGCGCCATGGTGGCGGAGTTGCCCACGGGCGCGGTAGCCGGTCTGGGCGCCCGCTTGCTGACCGGCTCGTACTACGGCAACACCATTCAAATCTGGTCGGCGCTCGTTATGTCGGCCCTGCTGGGGTTGGTGCTCACTAGCGTCGTGGCCCTTATAGAACGTGTGGCGCTGCGCCACAGGAGCCAGCCATGAAGCGCGCCACCCAATGGACCGTGTTGCTGGTGCTGGCGGGCCTGATCGCCGGCACGGCCTTGATGCAACTGCCCGTGGCCAAGGGCGAGGCCGCGCCGACGCCCTTGTTCTGGCTGGCCTCCCTCGTGCTCGCGCTGCTGGCCGGGCAGTCGATCCGGCGCATGGCCGCACTCGATGGCCGGCGCATTTACGGCCTGCTGACCGCCGCCTTGTTTGGCCTCTGGGTGATCTATTTCTGGCAATTGCTGGTGGTGGCGTGCGAGGTACCGCGGGTTTTGCTGCCGCCGCCGAGCCTGATTGCGCAGTCCATCGCCAGCCACTGGCCCACGCTGTGGGGCGACTTTGTGCAAACCGTGCTCAAGGCGGTGCTGATCGGTTGGGCGGTCGGCTCCGGGCTGGGTTTTGCCGTGGCGGTGGCGATTGATCGCCTGCCGTTCCTGCAACGCGGCCTGCTGCCGCTGGCGTCCCTGACCAGCACCATTCCGCTGGTGGCGGTGGCGCCGATTGCCGTGATGTGGTTCGGTTTTGACTGGCAATCCAAAGCGGCGGTGGTGGTGCTGATGACCTTCTTCCCGATGCTGGTGTCCACCCTGGCCGGGCTCAAAGCCTCGGGCAAGCTGGAGCGCGAGCTGATGTACAGCTACGCCGCCAGCTACAGCCGCACCCTGATGGCCCTGCGTTTGCCGTCCGCGCTGCCTTTCATGTTTGGCGCGCTCAAGGTCAACGCCACGCTGGCCTTGATCGGCGCCATCGTGGCCGAGTTTTTTGGTTCACCCACCGCAGGCCTCGGTTTTCGGATCTCGACCGAAGCCTCGCGCATGAACATGCCGCTGGTGTGGGGCGCCATCGTGGTCGCCGCCGTCACCGGCTCGGTCGCCTATGCCGTGCTGGTGCAGCTGGAGCGGCGCGCCGCGTTCTGGCACCCGTCGGTGCGCGACGCTTAAGTTTTCCCTCAACCCCAGGAGCTTTCCCATGATTCGTTCTTCCAAGATCTCCAACAGCCTGCTGGCTGCGGTGCTGGCCGTCTGTGGCGTCACCGCCAGCGTCGGTGCGAGCGCGGCTGACAAGGTCACCGTGCAGCTCAAATGGCTGCCGCAAGCGCAGTTTGCAGGCTACTACGTGGCGCAAAGCAAGGGCTACTACAAGGCCGAGGGGCTGGACGTGACCATCAAACCCGGCGGCCCCGACATCTCGCCGGTGCAGGTGATTGCCGGCAATGGCGCCGACGTGGTGGTGAACTGGATGCCCGATGCCCTGGCCGCGCGCGAAGCCGGCGTGCCGCTGGTCAACATCGCCCAGGTGTTCAACCAGTCCGGCCTGATGCTGACCTGCAAAAAGGCCAGCGGCGTCGCCAGCCCGAAAGACTTCAAGGGCAAGACCCTGGGCGTCTGGTACGGCGGCAACGAGTACCCGTTCCTGAACTGGATGGCCAAGCTGGGTTACAAGGATTCCGACATCAAGATCCTGAAACAGGGCTTCAACGTCGATCCGCTGCTGCAAAACCAGGCCGCCTGCATCTCGACCATGATTTACAACGAGTACTGGCAGGTGGTGGATGCCGGCGTCAAGGAAAGCGACCTGGTCACTTTCTTCTATGAAAAAGAAGGCGTGGCTTCGCTCGAAGACGGCCTGTACGTGCTCGAATCCAAACTCAAGGACCCGGCTTTTGTGGCACGCATGGGCAAGTTCCTCAAGGCCACGTTCAAGGGCTGGAACGACGCGGTGAAGAACCCGGCTGAAGCGGCCAAGATCGTGGTGGCGGCGGATATGTCGGGCAGCGCGACGGTCAAGGTGCAGCAGCGTCAGATGGAAAACGTGGCTAAGCTGATTACGACGGCGGGTACTGCCAAGATTGGGTACCTGGAGCCGGCGGCTTATGAGCGGACTGTGAAAGTGCTGCTGGCGGCGGGCAGTTCGCCGGTGATCAAGAAGGATCCGGGTAAGGCGGCTTACTCTCATGTTGTGTGGGATGCGGCTTCCAAGTAGTTTTTCATTTTTCCTCGCTTTCCCCACTCACTCCCCCAACCCCTCTCTCGCCCCGCCGGGCGAAAGAGGGGGG
>JAZKHK010000152.1:0-20576 GCA_040385425.1 Pseudomonadota bacterium
TAATACACCATGATGTCGCGATCATCCATAGGACTGGAACGGTTGTAGTTCACCACCGCCGGGCGAGAATGCAGCAGGTCACCATGGATACGGGCACGAATGTCGGTTGAAACGTTATTTTTGTCTTCGTTATCTTTGTTGTCTGCACCACGCACCCAGTTGATGATGTTGGTACGTTCCGTCGCATCTGCGGCGCCAAGAAGCGCGGTCGTGACGCCCGTGGTGTTGGCATCAGCAAACAGATTGGCAGACAGCGCTGCACCCGTAACACACGATCCGTTGCAGGTGTACAGCTTGCGCGTAGTCTGACTACTGGCAAAGTCCTGGCGCAAGCGTTGAGCGACCCCACCCTTCTCGACGATATTGCCATCCGGTCCATCACTGGATGATTTTGGATTGCCAAGCGGGTCAAATGCCCAGTAAGTTGAAGTCGTGGTCCAAAGACTGGTTTTATCGGCCTTGATAAATCCATTGTCTGTATCTTCGATGGCTTTGCCAAAGCGGTCAGCAAGAATGAAATTGCCATTGACATCCTGCACGAACTTGTACTGCTTGAGATTACCGGGCCAGCGAGAGCCGCCATCGGCATCCGGACGGAATTGACCCATGTAAACCTGGTTCAGAAAAGAGCCGCGAACGTTGACGCTGACCGGCAGGGTAGAAGCGGCAAACACACTGTCCACCGCCTGGAACTTGCTCAACATATCAATGAAGGCCTTCATCACCGCCTGGCCATTACTGGCCTCGAAGTATTCGCCGCCGCCCAGTCCTGCGGCGCTTTTCAGCAATTCCCGAGAGCTGGCCATCGTATTCGTGTTGTAGTTGTTGTCAGCCGGGTTCTGGACGGCGATGGTGTAGGTCGTCACATTCTGGATGCCGGTCAAACCCGGAACCACATCCTGTTTTTTCAGGGTCCGTGCATATTCGTCGAACCAACTGCTGGTCAGGTTACTGGGACTGAAACTAACCGGATCTGTCACCAGGACGCCACCGATCGTGTTAAGGAGCGTCCTGGTGTCATTCTCTTCACCCGAATCCGGCCCGCCGTTGCCCACAAACACAATGTAATTAGCCTGACAGCTATCAGTCGCTGGGCTGACATAGTTGTTGCCTTGTTTGGCCGCGGTGTCATATTGATTGCTGTCGAAGCCAACATACGCAGGCTTGCCACCATAGTATTGATACGCCTCATGCATGCTCTTGGCATAGGGCGCATTGTTGGCACTGGGAATATCTGGGTTGATCTTGGCCACCAGATCGGTCCGATTGGCGGCTACATTCATCGGACGGACGTGGTAGCGCACATAGGCGCCTTTGCCGGAACCCGACGGGTTGGCGACCATCAGGCCAAGATTGATGTTTTTAAGTAGCCCATCAACCTCGCTACGCGTTACGCAACCAACAGGAACGCGGGGGTCGACAGCACTGTTGCAAGCCGGAAAATAGGCTGAGTTGAGCGGGTCGATGATGTTCGCCATCGAGAAGCCGATCGACGTGTCGATGACGCAGCATTTCCAGTTTTTTACCGCTTGACCCATCCAGCAGAGTAATGTTGCTGTTGCTGCTTGCTGCGTTGTCCAGTATCAACAGCACATTCGGGCGTGTTCCTGTGACATTGGGCGTTGCCAGAAAAATATCGATATCTTCGGCTGAGGCAGAGTGAGCGGCCCAGAATGTCAGAAGCACGACTAACTTGCTTAGGTGGCGGATTGATTTCATGGGGTTCTCTCCAGTTTTACCGATGATCCGTGCGCCTCAAGGGCAGGGATTGGGGTCCGCGGGAAGCGTGATTTTGATACCTTGGTGCGTTTCCACACTGGTTCCGCTCATCGCGTCATTGACCGTGGCTGCCACGTCCCAATAGGTATCAAGATACCCGGGGGAGGTGCCGCCACCGGTGCCTTCGCTGTACATGTTCGAATTTGGGTCGGCACTGTTGTAAGTCACGACTTTTGTCGCATACAGACATACCGGAGCGGGAACGGCCACGGTATAGTTCCCGACCGCAACGGTCTGACTGGCAGGGGCCATGAAAATCGCGCTGGTGCTGATCACCTGCTCAATCGCCACATTGGCAGCCGCCGTCGATTCATCCCGGTGCTGCATATTGCCGACGGATTTCAAATTGGTAGAACTCAGCATAAAAGCAGACAGCACCATCAGGGTGATGAGCACCAACATGATGAGACCGACGACGAGGGTGACGCCGCGTTGTTTGTGCCTAGTGGTCATGTATTTCATTGCACCTCCCTCCGTCCAGAAGGATTAATCAGACGAACGGTGGTGGAGAAAACGTGACGCTTGAAGCTATCGTTCGCTGCCGCAATAGTGGTTGTCGCGCCCAGGTTGTAAGCCTTGTTATCCGTGTAGCCAGGGGTAGGGTCAGGATTGCGCGCAAGAACGTGAATTTTGACGGCCACAACATTGGCTAACTGATCCAGAGTGCAAGGCGCGCAGGACACATAGGCATCTGCACTGCCGTCTCCCGGGTTGGTAGCGCTGATCGGCAAGCCATTCTTGCCATTCGTATCAATACCATATTCAAGCCGAAACGCCTCAATACCTTCAATGAGAGGTTGGGGTGTCGAATAAGCCCCATTAATGAGGGAGACGCGCATCAAAGTCGGAAGACCGTTACTGGTAGCAAGGTAATAAATATTGGAAATAATCTTGCGCCGGGCTGCAATCGTCGTGCAGTCTTTTTGCATGAGCGGAAATTCCGCAGCGGGTGGAATTGCAGGGGTCTCGATGACAAATTTTGCTTCGGGCGGCACGGCCGTTTGACAAGCAGACACCTGAATGTGGGGTCCGGTATCCGTTCCGCCGTCGCAATTGGCACTGCCTGCGATACAGGTGTTGGCATGGCTTACTATCAGCACATCGCTGCTGGGCAACACACCGGTCACATTGCAGGCAGTGAGCGTGCTGCCGTTGGCAAAGCCCTGTACAGGCAGGGCAAGCAGGTTATTTTTATACACATCATCCCAGCCGCTCACGACACACGGATTGGGTATGGCCGTGGGGGTGGCAAAGGCAGGCGCGGGAGCCATGGTGTAACCGAGACTGCCCCAAAAACCAGCGTGGACAACATCACTTTGCAGCACCTGCAAGGCAAAACGGCCATTTTCAATCTGGCGATTGGTCTTGGCCAACTCACTGTTGTTGCGGTTGAAGTTGATCAACAAGGTGACCAGTGCCAGCACAATCATCAGGCCAATGGCCATGGAGACCATCAACTCAACAAGCGTGAAACCAGCTTGAAAGGAATGTCTGTCAGGCTGTTTCATAGCAGGTTCCCAATCCGCACCAAGGTCGTCACGACACGGCGGCAACGGTCAAGGACACATGAACCGCTAGCTGCGTTATAGCTATTCGCCCCACATGCCACACCAACCGGCGGTGCAGAGAGCGGCGTCAAGCCCTGCCAGGCGACGGTGACCAAGTAATTGACGTTGGGAGCGACGCCGACCGCTTCAACACAACCGAGCCCGCCAATCATGGCGCCCACTTTGACCGTTCCTAAATTCGTCGTTTCGCTTGCACCCTTTATCGCATTGCACCACTCTTTTTGATCAGTCTGCACGACGTTGGCCGTTGTGGTGGGGCAAACCCCTGCACCCAAGGGAGCGGCTGCCGTGGTCACATAGTTCACGGCGTTATTGCGGTTGGTGGCAATTCGGTTGGCCATGTCATTGAGCAACAGCAATGCCTGACTTCTTTGATAGGCCTCCATTTCGGACACTTGCAGACGCGCCTGCAAGCCCACCAAACCCAACAAGCCAAAAGCGACGATAACAAGGGTTACCAACACCTCGATCAGGGAAAGGCCACGCTGCCGCCGCGACCTGGTAAGTGATGAAATTACCATTTGTCAAGGGGGGTTTTAACCCCTTCGCTGGTCAGTGTCAGGTCGCCATCACTGGCTTGCGTCCCTGTGGGGGCAAAGGTGATGGAAAAAGAAGGAACTGCAGAGACAGGAGTCAGATCTGTGTTCAATGTAATGGTGTAGCCATATTTCGCACTGACCGAAGTGGGCAGGAAATAACCGCTGGCTTCTAACGCAACCTTGGACACATAAGACCGATTGGCCAACAAAAACTGCTGTTCGCGGTTGGCGATGTCCATCATCTGCGCCTGGGCAGCCGACCGATTTGCCCGGATGACGTATCGCGTGTACGAAGGGAAGGCTACCGCGGCCAAAATGCCGATCACGGCCACCGTGATCATCAATTCGATCAAAGTAAACCCACGCGCCTTATGCCGAACCATATGAAACCTCAATCCATCAAATTGGAATGCGCAACTGCACTCACTTATTAAATGTGAAGTTATCACATATTCTTAAATAATCGAACTTAAGAAAGAAAATATGATGAGCGGTCTGATTTTGCAGATATACGGTATTTACAGCTTACCTATAACCGTATCCGTATTCGCAAGGGCGGCACTAACAGCCACAGACAACCGAGGAAGTCGCAGATGAAATTGACGGTGTGAAGCCCACCTGCAGGTGGAAAAGCGAGTTGGTGTCTGTGTTAACGCGCTGGCGTTCAGGGATTGAATGTCACGGTGTCCGCGATCAAAACACCATTGACGACATGCGACCCAACGATGGTCACTTTTGCGCCGCTCTTCAGATCACCAACGACACCATTGCTGAAAACTACACCTGCTGCACTGGCATCCACCGGCTGTCCCTGAACCTTGAAGTTTGCAGGCGATGAGAAGGCGCCCACAGTTCCCAGCAGATTGAACGAAGCAGGCCCGCCAGTTCCGGGGATGTGCTTTATTTTCAGCTTGCCAATGACCAGTACACCGTTGTTCATCAACCCGCTGATTTCCACTTTGACCCCATTGCCGATGGCGCTGCCAGGGCCGCCGGTGATCTGGGCGGCAGAGGCATCAACCGCGGTCCCGAGTACTTTGAATGAACTCAAGCCCGCATAGTCGGTGATGATGCCCGCGAGATTGACCGCTGTTCCATTGGGCTGCGGTACGTCGTACCACGGTTGCACTTGGGTGGCCTGCAAAACGCCGGCTCCAGGATTAGTGTTCGACCGAACCCGCACCTTCATGCCATTGGCCAACTGGACCTTACTCAAGCCCCCAACGAAATTGGCACTGCCATAGGTGACCGTCAGCACGCCCAACTTGAAGGACTGGGCTGTCGTGTTCAAATTTTCAAGCGACCCGCTCACCACCGGAAGCGCAGCAACCCCAAGTTTTTCGACCCGTGAGGCGCGCAAACTTCCAGGCGCACCCAGCAAGCCATAGACCTGAACAGAATCATTAATAGATAAGGCTGCCAAACCGGTGACGCCATCAAACACAGTTTCTGAATCAACACTGACGGTGGAGCCCTGTGATTCGAAAGTACCGGCAACGGTGTCAATAGCGGTAATGGATCCCCGCAGGTCTGCTGCGGATACAACCTGGCTCGCCACACCGGTTGAAAAATCAGCGCTGGAGGTGCCTGTAACTTTGACCGTCGTGCCCAGTTTCAGGCTTGTCGCATCATCCAGCGTCATGGTTGCATTGCTGATGTCGTAGTGAACACCATTCACAAAGATACTGCCGAAACCGGTAATAGGGCCAATGCCCGTGCCGCCAGAGCCCACCCCGTCACCGCCGCCAGCGAGCACGCCGCCAACGCCAACGCCACCGCCCCCACAAGATGTCAAAGCCAGCGAAAGAGCCAGTCCTATAAAAATATTATTTTTATTCATGATTGAACTTTTTCTTCTTTTTTATTTGGCTCTGCCAATAGTTTGAGATCAGCTCCACCTTCATAAAGTGCGTAAATACCAACTTTAATGCGCTGGTTTCCGTCGGGTCTGGAGCGCTCAACGGCCAAGGTCATTTCTTTCACCAATTCATGATGCAAAGCATCCCAACGCCGCCTCATTAACTGATGAAGCCGCTCACACTCTTGCAAAGTCAAACCATGGGCAAAAACAGCCCGCTCAAGCAGCGGTGGATTTTCATCCAAGGTATTGGAAACCGCCGCCTGCAAATGATCGCCCACGTTGCTTCCCAAAAAAGCTAGCATGGACTGCAAATCGCGTGCCGGCACAAATCCATTGGCAACGAGATCAACATGGCCCTCTTGTTCCACCACCATCCCCAAGCGAATCAATTCGTCCAGCACGGCGCGATGATGAACGTTACCCCCGCTGGCTCGTTTCGCCAAGGCTTCAAACGAAGTGCCGTGACTGGTTTCACCAACGGGCAAACGTGTATTTTCCGGGTTTTCGCCAGCGAGTTGAAACCAGGCAGTAAAGACCTTTGCAACCAGGGAGAGTTCGAAATGGGGGCGCAGGACAACCATTCCCCGAACGCGGGCCGTGACATCTTTTCGATTCAAGCCCGTGGTCATCGCCAACTGGCTGATATTGGGTTCCCTCACGCCCTTGCTCACCCACAGCCGACGCGCTTCTTCGATCAACAGTTCACGCAGCAATCTATCCAGATGAAGATGTTTCAGCCCCATCGCCAGCGCCAGGCGAATCACGGGCCGCAAAATGCATGAGCAAGCGGCTTGTGCCCAGCTTGTCTTTTCATGCATAAATGCGGCCGGATGGTGTGAGGTTGACTGAATTAATATTCACGTTTCGCCAGGTTGATGGCTATGGCGCTAGTGTAAACATTTGCAATACGCTACTTTTCAAGGCACCAGATGCGGTCATGGCACCTTAATCGTCCTGTGGTGCATCCAGCCCGGGAAAGAGCACTTCCGTAAAGCCGAACCGGCTGAAATCACGCACCCGCATCGGGTAGAGCTTGCCGATCAGATGATCGCATTCATGCTGCACCACACGAGCATGAAAGCCTTCTACCGTGCGGTCAATCGGGTCACCGTACTGGTCAAAACCGGTGTAACGAATACGCGAAAAACGCGGCACCATGGCACGCAGCCCCGGCACCGAAAGGCAGCCTTCCCAGTCTTCCACTTCAAGCGCCGCCTTGTCATCGTCTGGCTGGCCCAGCGGCGTGATCACAGGGTTGATCAGCACCGTTTTGGGCACCACCGGCGCCTCCGGATAGCGCGGATTACGCGCGTTGGAACCAAAAATCACCAACTGCAGATCGACTCCGATTTGCGGCGCCGCCAGCCCTGCCCCATCGGCCGCCAGCATGGTGTCGAGCATGTCGGAGATCAGCAGATGCAACTCATCAGAGTCAAATTGAGTCACCGGTGGCGCGATGCGCAGTAAACGCGGATCGCCCATTTTGAGAATGTCACGAATGGCCATCAAGCAACTCCTTTAAACCGGCTTCATCCAGCACGGCAATGCCCAGCGCCAGCGCCTTGTCGAGCTTGCTGCCCGCCTCGCTGCCGGCCACCACAAAAGTGGTTTTCTTGCTGACCGAGCCGGCCACTTTGCCGCCGGCGGCTTCAATCAGGTCTTTGGCTTCGTCGCGGCTCAGCGTCGGTAAGGTTCCAGTGATGACAAAGGTTTTGCCACTCAGGGGTTGAGGCGCTACCGGCGCCGGGGGGCCTTCTGCCCACGTCACCCCGCAGGCGCGCAGTTGATCCACCACCTCGCGGTTGTGCGGCTGGTCAAAAAACGTGCGCAGGCTCTTGGCCACGATGGGGCCGATGTCATCGACCTGCAGCAACTGCTCCACGCTGGCCTCCATGATGGCGTCCAGATGGCCAAAGTGGCGCGCCAGTTCCTTGGCCGTGGCCTCGCCCACATGGCGAATACCCAAGCCAAACAGAAAACGCGGCAGCGTGGTTTGCTTTGATTTTTCGACCGCTTCCAGCACATTCTGGGCCGACAGCAGCGCCATGCGATCCATGTCTTTCAACGTTCCCAGCGATAACTCACGCCGTTCGTCCAGCGTCAGTTTTTCTACCAACTGGTCCATCGTCAAACTCTGCAACTCGGCTTGCGCGCGAAATCCCAATCGGTATAAATCGGGAAGCACTCTGACAACATCACGGTCCACCAACTGATCGACCAGTTTTTCGCCCAAGCCTTCGACCTCCACCGCCCGGCGCTGTGCAAAGTGCAGGATGGCCTGCTTGCGCTGGGCCGGACAGAACAGACCACCGCTGCAACGGTGATTAACCTCGGTTTTCTCCCGCACCACGGCACTGCCGCAGATCGGGCACTGGCGCGGCATGCGAAAGTTCGGCACATAGTGGGTGCGCGGTGTCGGCACAACGCCCACGACTTCTGGAATCACGTCACCGGCCCGGCGCACGATGGCGGTGTCGCCCACCCGCACGCGCTTGCGGCGCATCTCGAACAGGTTGTGCAGCGTGGCATTGGTCACATTGACACCGCCGACAAACACCGATTTCAGACGCGCCACCGGTGTCAGCTTGCCGGTCCGCCCGACCTGCACGTCAATGCCCAACACGGTGGTCAACTGCTCTTGGGCCGGAAACTTGTGCGCCACCGCCCAGCGCGGCTCGCGCGTCACAAACCCCATGCGCCGCTGCAGCGCCAGGCTGTTGACCTTGTATACCACGCCATCAATGTCAAAACCGAGGCGGTCGCGTTGCTCGCCGATGAACTGGTAAAACGCTACCAATTCAGTAGCACCCTGCGCAAGCGTGACAAGGGCTGAGACCGGAAAACCCCAAGATTTCAGGGATTGCAGCATGTCATAGTGCGTGCCGAACTCGGGGCCGCCGGACTCGGGCAGTGTGATCTGCCCCAAGCCATAGGCAAAAAAGCACAAAGGACGCTGGGCCGCAATTCCGGGATCGAGTTGACGCACCGCGCCTGCCGCTGCGTTGCGCGGGTTGACGAAGGTTTTCAGTCCCTTTTCACGCTGGCGCTCATTCAAGGCATCAAAGGCATCGCGGCGCATGTACACCTCGCCGCGCACTTCCAGCACCTCGGGCACGGAGTTGGGCAGGCGCAAGGGAATCTGGCCCAGGGTACGGATGTTTTGCGTGACGTCTTCACCTGCTTCACCGTCGCCGCGGGTCGCGGCCTGCACCAGCACGCCGTGCTCGTAGCGCAGGCTCATGGCGAGACCGTCAAACTTGGGCTCGGCCACATATTCCACAGGCGGCGCTGACTCGTCCAGCCCCAATTCGCGCCGCACGCGGGCGTCGAAATTCAGGGCACCACTGGCTTGCGTGTCAGTCTCGGTGCGAATGCTCAGCATCGGCACCGCATGGCGCACGCTGGCAAATTGATCCAAAGCGAGCCCGCCCACCCGTTGCGTGGGGGAATCGGGCGTCGCCAGTTCGGGGTGCAGCTTCTCAATGGCCTGCAACTCCTGGAACAAACGATCGTATTCGGCATCCGGAACACTCGGTTCGTCCAGCACGTAATAGCGGTGCGCATGCTCGTGCAGCAGGCGCTTGAGTTTCTCGATATGGACCAGATCAGGCGTTGCGACCTGGGAGGAAAACAAATCCTGCATACGCCACGCGCCTTCAGGAAAAAAGACGTCGCGCCAACGCCGAACCGGCCGACAGATCACGCTGGTCCAGCGTGTCGTACAAATACTCCAGTTCACTGCCGATCACGTCCATCGCATCGACTGACAAGAGCAAGCCATTGTCATCCGTGACCACGCCGTCCATCGATTCCGCGAGCGTCAAGGCCGTTTCGCGCAGTCGGGCAAAGGGGTGCTCACCACGGTCCACCTGCGGAACATCGAGGCTGATGACGACCTCTCTAATAGCGGACAACGCAGGGTCGTCGGCCATGGCGGCCTGGGTGTCAAAACTCAGACTCAACACGGGCGGCAGTCCGGCCGAACTGGCCTGCAGCACCATGCGCCCCGGCACCACGCCCGCCACAAAGCCCAGGCGCGTGGCATTTTGCTGCACATAACCGGGGCTCCAGGCCGCATGGCGTGCCCGCACCATAAACCCAAGCTGGGCATCGTGGTCGCCGGCAAACTGGTCGAGCTCGCGGGCGCGGGCGACTTCTTCGCGCATCTCTGGAAAATCCGGGGTGCCATTGATGGCATCGCAGAACGTCTGGGTTTTCATCACAAACTCGGAGTACTCGATTTCGTTGAGGGAACCCGAACGGTTGGCCAACTGCACGCCGGCCTGGAACTGGCCATAACGTTGTCCCGCCAGCGGCATCTCCCAACGCTGGCTGAGCTCGTTGAAGCCTTCAATGGAAAACGGCTTGCTGCCAGCGCGCCGGGTCGCGGGCATCGCGGCCAGGGCGACGTCACCCGATAAGGGGCCGTCCAGCGTAATCGGCGCTATGACGTCGATCAAAGCGTCCATCGAGGGTTTTTTGTCCAGCATCGGCAGCGGGAAGCTGGCCACGTCAAACGCAGCGGCGTCCAACCCCGGCTCAATCGCCCCGCCCAGGTGGGGTTCGGTATGGGGGCCGTCAGCGTCGTCTTGCGGCGTGGCTTGCCGGGGCAGGTTCTTGCGATACGCCCAGGCCGCATGCGCCGCCATGGCTGCCAACACCAGACCGCCCATCAAGGCCAAACCAATTTGTAAATTACTCATATTTATCCCGCAATCTCCGCCATCGAAACAGCCGCATCCATATCCACCGCCACGATGCGCGACACGCCCTGCTCCTGCATGGTGACGCCAATTAGCTGCTTCGCCATTTCCATGGCAATTTTGTTGTGACTGATAAACAGGAACTGGGTTCCCTTGCTCATGCTCGAAACCAGCTTGGCATAGCGCTCGGTGTTGGCATCATCCAGGGGCGCATCCACCTCGTCCAGCAGACAAAACGGGGCCGGGTTGAGCTGGAAAATCGCAAACACCAAGGCAATCGCCGTCAGGGCTTTTTCACCGCCCGAGAGCAAATGAATGGTCTGGTTCTTCTTGCCCGGCGGCTGGGCAATCACCTGCACACCGGAATCCAGAATTTCATCGCCCGTGATGACCAGGCGAGCATTGCCGCCGCCGAACAGCTCGGGGAACATCCGGCCAAAGTGTTCGTTCACGGCGTTGAATGTGCCTGACAGCAGCTCGCGGGTTTCACCGTCGATCTTTTTGATGGCATCTTCCAGCGTGGTCATGGCATCCGTCAAATCAGCGGTTTGCGCATCCAGGAAGTTCTTGCGCTCGCTGGCGGCGGCCAGCTCGTCCAGCGCGGCCAGATTGACCGCGCCCAAGGCCGCAATCTCGCGGTTCATCCGGTCAATATCGCCCTGCATGCCGCCCAGGCGCACATTGCCGTCCGCCAGCGATTTGGCGACCAGCTCCAGATCGGCCTGCGCATCGGTGAGCAACTGGGTGTACTGCTCAAAGCCCAGCCGCGCGGCCTGTTCCTTGAGCTGGAATTCAGTGATGCGCTGGCGCAAGGGGTCCAGCTCGCGTTCCAACTGCAGACGGCGCTCATCGCTGGCGCGCAATTTGGCGGTCAGGTCGTCGTATTCGCTGCGTCGGGCACCCAGCGACTGCTCGCGCTCCAGCTTGGCGGCCAAGGCGTTTTGCAAGCCGCCTTGGGCTGCCGCATCATTGAGTCGTGCCAGTTCATCATGGGCTCTTTGGGCCTCAGCCCGCACGGACTCTGCCTGTTGCGCTGCAGTTTCGATAGCACGCGACAGCTCGGCCTTGCGCGCATCGAGGCTGCGCATGGAGAAAACCGCCTCTTGCGACTGGCGCTCCAGGCTGCGTTGCTGTTCGCGGCATTCACTCAATTTGCGCTCGGCACCCATCACGCGCTCGTCAAGCTGGGCGTGACGCTCCTGGGTGTCGGCCAGTTGCATGTCGAGTTCTTCAAAGCGGCCTTCCGCCGTAACGCGGCGCTCTTGCAGGTCGCCCAACTGGTCATCGACTTCGGCAAGATCAGCCGTGATTTGCGCACTGCGCGCTCTAGCCTGATCGGCCAACTGGGTCAGGCGCAAGGTCTCCACCTGCAGCTCATGCACCCGGCTTTGGCTCTCGGCCGCTTCACGGCGCAGGGCCACCAGCCGTTGCGAGGCCTCGGCATAAGCGGCCTCGGCGCGCACCAGGGCGGAGCGGGATTCTTCGCTGATCATGGCTTGTGCCCGCAGTTCCTTCTCCAGATTCTCGATTTCCTGGGCCCGGGCCAGCAAACCGGCCTGCTCCGAATCGGGCGCGTAAAAGCTCACGCTGTAGGCGCCCACGGCATGGCCGGATTTCACAAAAATCAGTTCGCCCGGCTGCAGTTTGTCGCGGTTCGCCAGGGCATCTTCAAAACTCGGGGCCGTAAAACAACCTTGCAGCCAGTCCGCCAACACGGCGTTCTGGCCGGCATCGTTGATGCGCAGCAAGTCGGACAGGCGCGGCAGCGCTGCGGTTTTTTCCGGCAATGCCGCCAGCGGCGGGCTGTAAAACGCCAGTTTGGCGGGCGGCGCATCATTGCCAAAGGCGCGCACCATCTCCAGGCGCGACACTTCCAGCGCGCCCAGCCGCTCGCGCAGCGCGCCTTCCAGCGCATTTTCCCAGCCCTGCTCGATGTGGATGCGGCTCCACAAGCCTTGCAAACTCTCCAGCCCGTGTTTGGCCAGCCAGGGTTGCAATTTGCCGTCGGTCTTGACCTTTTCCTGCAAAGCTTTGAGCGCTTCCATGCGGGCTGACAGCTCGGCCTGCCGGGCCGATTCGGCGTTGACGGCTTGCTGGCGGGTGCGCCGGGCCTCGTCGAGTTGCGGCACCTCGTCCTGCAACTCGTGCAGGCGGGCTTCGGCCACGCTGGCGGTCTCCTGCGCCTGGTCGAGCTGGCTTTGCAGGTTGAGCAAACGGGCTTCATCGGGCGCCGCCAGCGCGTTGCGGTCGGCACTGAGGCGTTCGCGGCGGCTGTCCAGCTGGCGGGATTGCTCCTCGATGCTGCGCTGGTCGGCTGCCAGCACCTGGATTTGCTGCTGCACTTGCGCCACGCTGGCACGTTGCTCATTGGCGCCTTTTTGCGCCAGGCGCAATGCCTCTTCCAGATCGGGCAACTGCAGGGCCTGGTCTTCAACCTGGGCAGCCAGCAGTTCGGTTTTTTCTTCACCGACCATGGCCAGTTCAAGCAGGTTTTCGATCTCTTCCTGCGCGTCATCGCGGCGCGTGGCCCACTGGGCGGCTTGCTCCTTGAGGGTGATCAGGCGTTGCTCAACACGGTGGCGGCCTTCGACCACAAAGCGGATTTCGGCTTCAAGACGGCCCACTTCGGTGCTGGCCTCGTACAGCAGCCCTTGCGCCTGGTTGACCTGGTCGCCCGCCGCGTAATGGGCCTGGCGCACGGTTTCCAGCTCAGCTTCAATATGGCGCAAGTCCGCCACCCGGCTTTCCAGCGCGTTGACCGCCCCTTGCGCGTCGGCCTTGACCTTGGCTTGGTCCGCCTCGGACTCGGTGCGCTTTAGAAACCAGAGCTGGTGCTGCTTGAGCGAGACATCAGCGGTCAGGGCGTGGTACTTCTTGGCCACAATCGCCTGGGCTTCGAGCTTCTCCAGGTTGGTATTGAGCTCGCGCAGGATGTCTTCCACCCGGGTCAGGTTCTCGCGCGTGTCGCTCAGGCGGTTCTCGGTCTCGCGGCGGCGCTCTTTGTACTTGGACACCCCGGCCGCTTCTTCCAGAAACAGGCGCAGCTCTTCAGGCTTGGACTCGATGATGCGGCTGATGGTGCCCTGGCCGATGATGGCGTAGGCGCGTGGCCCCAGGCCGGTGCCCAGAAAAACGTCTTGCACATCCCGGCGGCGCACCGGCAGGTTGTTGATGAAGTAGCTGCTGGTGCCGTCGCGCGTGAGCACGCGCTTGACTGCAATCTCGCCAAAGGTGGCCCACTGGCCGCCGGCGCGGTGGTCGGCGTTGTCAAACACCAGCTCGACGCTGGCGCGGCTGGCCGGTTTGCGGGTGTTGGTGCCGTTGAAAATAACGTCCTGCATCGACTCGCCGCGCAATTCCGAAGCCTTGGACTCGCCCAACACCCAGCGCACCGCATCCATGATGTTGGATTTGCCGCAACCATTGGGCCCAACCACCCCCACCAGCTGTCCCGGCAGCATGAAATTGGTCGGCTCGGCGAAGGACTTGAACCCTGATAACTTGATTGAATTAAGACGCACGGATCGCTAAGGTTCTGGGGTATTGATTTGAAGAAGGTCAGGGTCTGGCGCGCAGCCTGCGCAGGAAGGGCATCATGATAACTTGCCTGACTGAAGGGGCGCGCCGGCTTACGGGCGCGCTGCGCGTTCCTTTTCGTAAGAATCGTAGGTTTTTTTATTCAGCCGCGACAGGCAGTCTTCCCGCGCCCCCGGGGCTTGTTTTTCGCATTCATTTTCAGCGCTGCGCTTCATGCCTTCGTACCAGGAGGCCGTGGAACACCCGCTGCTACCCAAGACGAGGCAGGCGATCGATATAACGACGGGACTGAACCGGTTTTTCATGGTTGGGCTTTCATGTTGGCCGCTATCTTATGACCGGCCCGCCCGCCCTCTTTCAGGAAAGCCGCCAGCTCGGACACCAGCGCCATCTGGCGACCGACCCAGACATGACCGCCACTTGGGTAAGCGATGAGACGTGCCTGCGCAACGTGTTCTGCGGTATAGCGCGCGCCATCGAGAGTGCCGAACAAGTCATCGGCCAGGCTGATGGCGAGCGTGGGCGTGGTGATCCGCTCCAGTTCGTAGCGCGCCAGCGTGGAGGTGATGGCCGCGTCGTTGAGCAGCCCGAGCCGACGCGGACTGACCGGCAGAATGTGCGCCAGCATGCGCTCAACACGGGTCTGTTCGGCGGCGCTGGCCTGGTTCACCACGGCCGCTGGCGTGGCGAGAATCGACTCGATCACGGTCGAGCGGGCGAAACGGATGGCGGACCAAAAGAGAAAATCGGACTTCAGGGCGATATCGAACAGGAATTCGGTTGCGGGCGGGGTGTTCATCGACGGCGCATGGCCAGCACGCGGCACATAGGCGGCGGGAACGAGCAGCACCAGCGCACGGGCCCGATCCGGGTGGCGCAAGGCAAACTGCATGGCCGAAGGGGCGCCGGCGGAAGCCCCGATGATGGCGGCGCGCCGGATATTGAGCGCATCGAGCAGACAAACATGTGCGTCGGCTTGAGCCGCCGCCGAAGCGTCCTTGGGCAAGGGGGTTTGCAGGTAACCGAAACGCGACATGGCGATGATGCGAAAGCCCTGGCGGGCCAGTGCTTCGCCAAAGTCCAGGCCCTGGTCATAGCCGCCACCGGCGCCATGCACCACCAGGACCGCCGGGCCCTCACCCGCCTGCGCATACTCAATCGGACCGCACGGCGTCTGGGCGATCTGGCTGCCGGTGGCGATGCGCTGGCGCGCTTGCCCGATATCGCGCTGATAACGCGTGACCGTCACGCCGATGAATCCGGCCACCAGGAGGCCGAGCGTCATCAAGACGATGCGACGCAGCCATTGACGTGTCATTCACCCCTCCCGAAAAATTCAATCGATAGCCAACGATTAGAGACAGCGCCTTGAAGTTGCGACGTGCGGAAAATCAAAGAAGGATGGGGCCACCCTGAAACGCTATTGTATTGATAGCTACTCACGCACTATGGACGGGGGCTAGAGGCCAATTTTGCTTATAAATCATCGTTTTTTCAAGGCCTAGGCCATTTCAACGGGGTTTTTGCGCCCACCCCATCACCACGGCATAGGTCGCAGGCAACTGACCGTCGGCATCGCGCAGCGCTTCATAGCGCGCCTGGGCCGCTTGCCAGGCCGTTTTGCCCATCATGCCCTGGCGCCGGTTGCCGCCGATCTGGTTGGCGCCAATGCCCCGGATGGTGGCGAGCAAAGTCTTGAAGTCGGCATGGTGGGTCACCCAAGGCTCGCACGTCAGCTTGAAGTGTTCAAAACCGGCGTCAGTCAGCGCGGCCTCGACCTGCGACGGCGGCGCGAACGGCAGCACGCGGCGGTGGGTGTCAATGCTGGCAAACGCACTCTCCAACTCGTGCAGCGTGCCGGGCCCCAATGTGGAAAACACCAGCAGGCCACCGGGCACCAGCACGCGCTGCAGCTCGGCATAGGCCAGCGCCGGTTGGCACCACTGCAGAGCCAGACTGGACCAGACCAGATCGAAGCTGGCGTCGGCAAAAGGCAGGCGTTCCAGGTCGCCGCAGACGGGCACCACGCCGCGCGCCATGGCCTGGCGGGCCATCTCCGGCGCCAGATCGCAGCCCACCACCAGCGCGTCGGGCCAGCGCTGGCGCAGCAGGCTGGCGCCATAGCCGGTGCCGCAGCCGCCGTCGAGAATTCGCTGCGGCGTCAGCTCGGGCAGCGTGCTGGCCAGCCGTTCGCAGACCTGGTGCTGAAACATCGCCACCGCGTCATAGGCCTTGGCCGCCCGGGAGAAGGCGGCGCCGACCTGGCTTTTGTCGATATCAGGCATGGAGGAACTCCGTCACCAACGCGGCACAACGGGCCGCGTCCGAGAGAAATAGAGCATGCGCAGCATCAGGCCATATTTCAAGCTGCGCCTGCGGCAGCGTGGCGGCCAGCCACTGGGCGGCGGCCAGCGGCATCAAGGGGTCGTGCGCGCCGTGCAACAGCAGCGTTGGTTGGCGAATCGTCGGCACCTGCGCCCGCAGATCGGTGTCGCGCAGCAAATCCAGGCCTGCCACCAGGGTTGCGCTGGACGGCAGCGGCGCGCTCGCCAGCACCTGAGCCAATTCGCGGCCAATGCGGCGGCTGTTGACGTCGTTCTGGTTGAACAAGGCGATAAAGCGTTTGAGGGAAGCCGCCGGATCGTGGCCAACGGCGTCGGTGAATTCCGCCAGCGCCTGCGGCGTCATGCCGTGCGGCCAGTCGGCGCGCTGCACAAAGCTGGGCGTGGCGCCGATCAGGATCAGGCGTGCGATCTTGTCCGGGTGCCGGTGCGCGGCATGCAGGGCCAGCATGGCGCCGAGCGACCAGCCACACAGCGTGACCGGAGCCGTCACATCGGCTAGCAGGGTATCGACCAGCGCATCCAGGGTGTACGGGGCTGGTGCCGCCGTGGCGGCATAACCGGGCAGCGGCGGGGTCTGCGGCTGTCCGTCCAGCAGCGAGGTAAAGCCATCCCACGCGGCGGGATGCATGCCCCAGCCGTGCCACAGGAGCAAGGGGTTCACGGCTGCGGCTCCCCTGCCCCATGTGCCAGGGCCATCACCGCGTGCGGTGACAGCGCTTTGAGCTTGTGGTCGCTCCACACCTGGCGCCAGCGACGGGAACCCGGCAAACCATGGCGCAAACCCAGCATGTGGCGCGCGATGGTGGCCCAGGGCGTGCCGTGCTCGGCGGCTTCACGCGCCATGTAGTCGCACATCTGAGCCTCCACCAACTCACGGGTCAGTGCGACGGCCGGGTCAGACGATTCGGCACCGTAAAAAGCGGCATCCCAAGAGGCCATCAACCACGGGTTGTGGTACGCCTCGCGGCCCAGCATGGCGCCGTCCAGGTGACTGAGGTGCTCCGTGATTTGCTCGTTGGTAGTGATGCCGCCATTGACGGCAATCGTGAGTTGGGGAAAGTCTTTTTTGAGGCGGTAGGCCACGTCGTACCGCAGCGGCGGCACTTCGCGGTTGGCTTTGGGCGACAGGCCTTTGAGCCAGGCGTTGCGGGCGTGCACGATGAAGGTCGGGCAACCCGCCTCGGCGACCGTGCCGACAAAATCACGCACAAAATCGTAGCTCTCGGACTTGTCGATGCCAATGCGGTGCTTGACGGTGACAGGCACCTGCACCACATCCACCATCGCCTTGACGCAATCGGCCACCAGTTGCGGCTCGTTCATCAGGCAGGCGCCAAACGCCCCGCGCTGCACCCGCTCGCTCGGGCAGCCGCAGTTCAGGTTGATCTCGTCGTAGCCCCACTGCTCGCCCAGCTTGGCGCACTGTGCCAGATCGGCGGGCTCGCTTCCGCCGAGCTGCAGCGCGACTGGGTGCTCCTGGTCGTTGTAGCGCAGATGGCGCGGCACATCGCCATGAATCAGCGCGCCGGTGGTCACCATTTCGGTGTAAAGCAGGGCGTGGCGCGACAGCAGACGGTGGAAATAACGGCAAGATTTATCAGTCCAGTCCATCATGGGCGCAACGGACAGTTTCCAGCGGTCTGGAGGAACGGGTTTGAGGCTAGGCATGGGGTGGATTATCCCAGCCGTCGCCCCAAGCCGCTGAATTTTGATTCAGCGCAAGGACGGCCTGGATGAGGCGTGACACAGTTGAAGCAGAAACTGCCGGCCGCCAAGGTCCAGATTGTGCTTACCGCCCCTCTTCCCCCTCCCCCCACGCCTGATCCCGCGCTTGATTCAGCAGGTCAATCTGCGGTTTTCATTGCCAAGGGACTGGGCAAAACCTATCAAATGGGCGAGGTGCGGGTCGATGCCTTGCGTGACGTGGATTTGACGATTTTCCGGGGTGAATTCATTGTGCTGCTCGGCCCCTCGGGCAGCGGCAAATCGACCTTGCTGAACATTCTGGGCGGGCTGGACCGCCCCAGCAGTGGCCTCGCCCGTTTTGCCCACCATGATCTGACGGCGGCCACCGAAGCACAACTGACGCAATACCGGCGCGAGCATGTCGGTTTTGTTTTTCAGTTCTACAACCTGATTCCGAGCTTGACGGTGCGCGAAAACGTGGAACTGGTCACCGACATTGCCGAGCATCCGATGCCGGCCGAGGAGGCGCTCGGGCTGGTCGGGCTGGCTGAGCGGCTGGATCATTTTCCGTCCCAACTCTCGGGCGGCGAGCAGCAACGTGTGGCGATTGCGCGGGCCATCGTGAAACGCCCCGACGTGTTGTTGTGCGACGAACCCACCGGCGCCCTCGACTATGTGACCGGCAAACTGGTGCTGGAGGTGATCGAGCGCATCAACCGCGAACTGGGCACCACCACCATCGTGATCACGCACAACGCGGCGATTGCCGCCATGGCGGATCGGGTGCTGTACCTGGGCGGCGGGCGCATCCAGCGTGTCGAGCAAAACGCCCACAAGCTCAAACCTTCGGAACTGTCCTGGTAAAGAGGCACGAATGAAAGCGCTGGACCGCAAACTGCTGAGGGATTTGTGCCTGATGTGGAGCCAGGCACTGACCATTGCGCTGGTGGTGGCCAGCAGCGTGGCCGGCTTCATCACCAGTTTCAGCGCCTACGACGCGCTGGCTTGGTCACGCGACAGGTATTACGCCGACGCCCGGTTCGCCGATGTGTTTGCCACGCTCAAACGGGCACCGCGCGCCCTGGAAAGCCAGCTTGAAGCCATTCCCGGCGCGGCGCATGTCGAAACCTCGCTGACCCAAATCGTGCCGATCAGCATTCCAGATGTGGCCGATCCCATCATCGGCCGCCTGATCGGGCTGGACGCCCGCGTGCCGCAACGCCTCAACAAGGTGCAACTGCGAAGCGGCCGCATGCCGCAGGCGCACCGCCAGGGCGCGATTGAAACGCTGGTGTCCGAAGGGTTTGCCGTGGCCCACCAACTCAAGCTGGGCGACCAGATTGGCGCCCTGGTGAACGGCAAGCGCGAGGCTTTGCTGATGGTGGGTATCGCGCTCTCCCCCGAGTACATCTTTGCCGGCATGGGCGGCTCGCCGGACCAGCGCGGGTTTGGCGTCTTCTGGATCGACCGGCAGGCCTTGGCCGGTGCTTACAACATGGAGGGTGCTTTCAACCAGGTGGCCGTCCGGCTGAGCCCCGGCGCAACTGAAGGGCCGGTGATTGACCAACTGAACCGCTTGCTGGCGCGCTATGGCGGCATCAGCGCCCATGGGCGTGACCAACAGATGTCACACATGATTCTGGACTCCGAGATCAAGCAGCAGCGCGTGCTCGGCACGGTGTTGCCCAGCATTTTTCTGGCGGTGGCCGGCTTTTTACTCAATGTGGTGCTGAGCCGGCAGATTGCGACGCAACGTGAGCAGGTGGCGGCCTTGAAGGCGCTGGGCTACGACAACCGGGCCATTGGCCTGCATTATTTGAAACTGGTGCTGGTGATTGTGGTGCTGGGCATGGCGCTGGGGCTGGCGTTGGGTGCCGCCATGGGGCACTGGTTTGTGGGCATTTATGCCGATGTATTCCGGTTTCCGGAGCTGCACTACCGGCTCAAACCCGAGTTGGTGCTGGCTGCTGTGGGTGTTGCCGTGTCAGCGGCGGTATTGGCCACGCTGACCGCGATTCGCGCCACAGTGCAACTGGCGCCGGCCGAGGCCATGCGCCCGCCGGCCCCGGGCGTTTACAAGGCAATGTTGATCGAACGCTGGGGCTTGCAGCACTGGTTTTCACCAGCGGCGCGCATGATCATCCGGACCATGGAGCGGCGGCCCCTGCGCACCGGTTTGACCATCTTCGGCATTGCCGTTGCAATGGCGATCGTGATCACCGGTGCCTTCTGGCGGGATTCCGTCGTGGTGTTGATGGACACCCAGTTCAACCAGGTGCTGCGGGGCGATGTGTCGATCGGACTCCTTGAAGCCACCCCGGCCCGCGTTCAGCATGAAATCGCCAAACTGCCGCACGTCAGCGCGGTAGAAGGCGCACGAACGATCCCGGCGCGGCTCAGTCACGCCAACCACTCCTGGCGCGGCGCTGTTCAGGGCAAGCCTGAGCAGCCGGAACTGCATCGCATCGTCGGGCTGGAACGTCAAATTTTTGCACCCTCGCGCGACGGTTTGTTGCTGACCGACCGGCTGGCCGACAAACTCCAAGTTCACCCCGGAG
>JAZKHK010000152.1:20586-23998 GCA_040385425.1 Pseudomonadota bacterium
GCTTGAAACGTTGGACCTGAAGGTCGTCGGCGTCGTGGTGGAGATGCTGGGCATGAACGCTTACATCGAACGACACGCTTTGAACCGGATTTTGCGCGAAGGCGACGTGGTCAACCAGGTCACCGTGGCCGTGGACCGGGGTTATGAAGCCGTCTTTTTGAACCAGCTCAAGGAGTTGCCACGGATAGCGGCAGCAGTCAGCAAGTCGGTCATGCAACGCAACATTGAAGACGTCACGGCCCGCAATGTGATGGTGTTCAGCGGGATTTTGACGACTTTCGCCACCATCATTGCTATTGGCGTGGTTTACAACAACGCCCGCATCGCGCTGGCAGAGCGGGCTTGGGAGCTGGCCAGCTTGCGGGTGCTGGGGTTCACGCGGGGAGAGGTTTCAGGCTTTCTGCTGGGTGAACTGGCGATTGAAATTGCGCTGGCGATTCCGCTGGGGATGTTGCTCGGCTACCTGCTGGCTTCAGGCATTGCCAGTTTGATCAAAACCGATGAGTTCTACTTTCCCTTCGTGATTCAGCCTGCTACTTATGCCTATGCGGCTTTGTGCATTTTTGGCGCCGGCATTGTCAGCGCACTGATTGTGCGGCGCCGGGTAGACACACTGGATCTGGTCGGCGTCCTCAAAACACGTGAATAGTTAAAAACGGAAAAAACTCATGAAAAGAAAAGCAATATTTGGCGCTGTCGCGCTGCTGGTGCTGATTCTGCTGGTGTGGGCCTTCATGCCGAAGCCGGCAGAAGTTGAAATCGCCGCAGTCACCCAGGGTCGGTTTGAGCGCACGGTGCAGGAAGACGGCAAAACCCGCGTGCGTGACCGGTATGTTGTCTCGGCACCGCTGATGGGTCGGGTGACACGGATCGATCTGAAGCAGGGTGATACGGTGGCACGCGGCGCCACCGTGGCGACGCTGTGGCCCGTGACCCCGGCTTTGCTGGATGAACGCGCCCGCGCTGAGCAGGTGGCCCGCGTTGGGGCCATGCAAGCGTCCCTGGCCCGTGCGCAGGCCAATGTGGCGCGTGTTGCGGCGGCTGTTGAGCAGGCTCGCGCCGAACTCAAGCGCAGCGAAACGCTGGCCCAGCAAGGATTTATTTCACCCAACCAGAATGAAACGGGACGTTTGAATGTCCGCCAGCGTGAACAGGAATTGGAAAGTACGCGCCAGGAAGAGGCAGCCGCACGCTATGAACTGGCGCAGTCACGCATTGCAGTGAGTCAATTTCTGCCATTCAGGCCCGCGATGGGAAACCGGGAGCATCGGGCCTTTGAGATCAAGGCACCTGTTTCTGGCAAGGTGTTGAAAGTGATGCAAGCCAGTGAAAACATTGTGACGGCGGGCACCTCTCTCATGGAGTTGGGCGATCCGGCTCGGCTTGAAGTCGTGGTGGACATCCTGACCGAAGATGCGGCGCAGATCAAACCAGGCACACAGGTCCATCTGTCCAACTGGGGCGGACCCGATATCCTGGAAGGCCAGGTTCGCTTGATCGAACCTGCGGCTTTTACCAAAGTGTCCGCGTTGGGTGTCGAAGAGCAGCGTGTCAATGTGATCATCGACATCAGCTCAGCACCGGAAAAGTGGACCGCCCTGGGCGACGGCTTCAAAGCCGATGTGCGGATACTGGTTCAGGTGGTGGAAAACGCCTTGAAAGTCCCGGTCAGTGCGCTCTTTCCGATGGGCGCCCGCTCAGGACTCTTTGTGCTGGAGCAGGACCATGCCCGCCTGCGGGAAGTTGAAGTCGCCGCACGCAATGGAGTCGAAGCGTGGGTCAAATCCGGCTTGCCTAAGGGCCAGCAAGTGATCGTTTATCCAGACTCGAAATTAAAAGACGGTGACAAAGTCAAGTCACGCTGACTTCAAGGAACGCCAAGCGTCAAGGGGTCACGCACCACGGCGCAGCATCGTGGGCAAAAGCCATCCATAAGGCCCAGCCGGAACTCGCAGCCAGCGCCAAACCGGCAAGACGCACACCCCAGTCGCCGGTACCTTTGCCACGCAAACGCAGCCAAAGCCAGGGACCCGCCATCATGGAGACACTGGTTCCCAAGGCAAACAAGGCCATGACGATGGCACCTTCAAATGCATTGCCCGTCAATGCAGCGACCAGCAAGGTGGAATAGAGCAGGCCGCAGGGTAAAAAGGTCCAGAGCGCCCCGATCACCAGCGGCGCTCCCCTGCCCCGGCCTTGGGCTAAGGAACGTGCGCCCGTCCATATTTTCCGACCTGCCTGCTCCAGCCAGATCGGTTGCTGGGCTTTCCAGAGCAACAACATGCCCAACACCAAAGTTGCCACATGGAAAAGTGACCATACCGGGCGCAAGGCAGCCGATTGGACCGTCAACCAACCCAGACCTTGCATCGAAGCGGCCGCCACGGCACCCAACGCGGAGTACCCGATCACCCGACCGGCCTGAAAACTCCACATGGCTGAATTTTTACGAGGACCGGCGGCCTGCCCAATGCCGGCACAGGCAGCACCGCACATGGCGATGCAGTGAGGCCCTCCGGCCAAGCCCATCAAAAGTGCCGTCAAGGCGAGAGAAGTTTGCATCCAGCGATGCTAAATGATTCTGGAAAACCGGGCACGCGTCCGGTCTGCCTGCAAATAGCGATCAAACACCATGGCCACTGCACGCACAAAAAACCATCCCAACGAGGTCAGTTGAATGCTGCTGTTGTCCAGCGTCACCAAGCCGTCTTCGGCCAATGTGTGCAAGGCCTCGATTTCAGAGGCAAAGTAATGGCGGAATTCGATCAAATGGGCCAATTCAATCGACTCGTACAAGACTTCTCCCTGGCACATCAGGGACATGATCACAGCACGACGGACCAAATCATCGCGTGACAGCGCCAAACCACCAACCACCGGGAATCGTCCTTGATCGATATAGTCGTAATACTCTTCCAGAGTCTTGGCGTTCTGCCTGTAGGTGGCCCCGATTCGGCTGACCGAGGAAATACCCAAACCAATCAGATCGCAATCTGGCTGGGTGCTGTAGCCCTGAAAATTTCGATGCAAGCGACCCTGTCGCTTGGCCACTGCCAGTGCATCTGTAGGGAGCGCAAAGTGTCCCATCCCTATATGCACATAGCCAGCATCCAACAAGGCTGGCACAGAGCGTGACCGCATGGCCAGTTTGGCTGACTCATCAGGTAAATCTGCCGTAACAATCCGGCGTTGGGGCTTGAAGCGCAAAGGCAAATGAGCATAGCCATACAACGCGATACGCTCCGGTCGTAACTCAATCACTTGCGCCACAGTTCGTTCGAACGAAGCTGGACTCTGCTGCGGTAGGCCATACATCAAATCAACATTGATGGAGTTGAAACCGCGTTGACGGGCCGCCGCAACCAGGGAAAAAACCTGCTCAGCAGCTTGCACGCGATGGACTGCTTTTTGC
>JAZKHK010000153.1:0-15144 GCA_040385425.1 Pseudomonadota bacterium
TGTATGTTTGCATGGATGAAGAGTTCAACCAGTACGAAGTTGAAGCCGAAAACATGGGCGACTCGCTGAACTACCTCCAAGACGGCATGGAAGTCGAAGTGGTGTTCTACGACGGCAAGGCCATCTCGGTTGAAATGCCCACCAGCGTTGTGCGCGAAATCACCTGGACCGAGCCCGCCGTCAAGGGCGACACCTCCGGCAAAGTGCTCAAGCCTGCCAAGATTTCCACCGGTTTTGACATCGGTGTGCCAATTTTCGTGGCCCAAGGCGACAAGGTCGAAATCGACACCCGCACTGGCGAATACCGCAAGCGCGTTTAAGTGCAGTGACCAAGGCAGATACACCTGCCTTCGGTTAACCCACAGTAAAAAGGCTTCTTCGGAAGCCTTTTTTATGGGTGTTTTCAGCGGTTTTATTCAACACGGGGCTGCGGAGTCCGCCCACCAAACCGGTGTAGGCTAGAGGCATGAGCAATATTCCTGATGAACCACAGGCAGTCAATGCGTTGCCATGTGAAAGCATGACGGCCTCCAATCTGGCTTTGCGCCGGGTCGCAATCGATACTTACCGTGAAAATGTGGCTTATCTGCATCGGGATTGCGCCGTGTACCGGGCCGAAGGGTTTCAGGCCCTGTCCAAGATCGAGGTTCGGGCGAACGGGCGACGTATTCTGGCCACGCTGAACGTGGTTGATGACCCAAATATCGTTGGCTGCCATGAACTCGGGCTGTCAGAAGACGCTTTTTTGCAGTTGAACGTCAAAGACGGACACACCGCGGCCGTGTCACAGGCGGAGCCCCCGGAATCGATTGGTGCGCTCCACCGGAAAATCGCCGGTGAACGATTGGATCGGGAAGACTTCCGAGGCATCATCCGCGACATCGCCGAGTTGCGTTATTCCAAAATCGAGTTGACCGCCTTTGTGGTGGCCACCAACCGGGATGAACTGGACCGCGAAGAGATTTATTTCCTAACCGAGGCGATGGTGGCCAGTGGCCGAAAACTCGATTGGCACGAACCCCTGGTGGTGGACAAGCACTGCATCGGCGGCATCCCCGGCAACCGCACCTCCATGCTGGTCGTGCCGATTGTGGCGGCGCACGGTCTGCTTTGCCCCAAAACATCATCCCGCGCAATTACCTCGCCAGCAGGCACGGCCGACACCATGGAAGTGCTGGCCAATGTGGAGCTTCCATTTGATCTGCTAGCGGACATCGTGCGGGACCACCGGGCCTGCCTGGCTTGGGGCGGTACAGCCAAGCTGTCGCCTGCAGACGACGTCCTGATTTCTGTGGAGCGGCCTTTGGGCGTGGATTCGCCAGGGCAAATGGTGGCCTCCATTCTCTCCAAGAAAATCGCGGCCGGCTCAACACATCTGGTGCTCGACATCCCGATCGGCCCGACCGCCAAAGTGCGCTCCATGCCCGAGGCGCAACGTCTGCGGCGCCTGTTCGAATATGTGGCCAGTCGCATTCATCTGTCACTGGATGTGGTCATCACGGATGGTCGCCAACCCATTGGCAACGGCATTGGTCCCGTGCTGGAAGCCCGGGATGTGATGCGGGTCTTGGAGAACGATCCCCGCGCACCCAACGACTTGCGGCAGAAGTCTTTGCGGCTGGCTGGCCGACTGATTGAATGCCATCCAGATGTGCGGGGCGGCGATGGTTTCGCCATCGCACGGGACATTCTGGACTCAGGCCGGGCCTTGACCAAAATGAATGCCATCATGGCCGCCCAAGGTCAAAAACTGTTTGATCACAACAACCCCCTGCTCGGTGCAATGAACTTTGATGTGTATGCGATTGAGGCGGGTGTGGTGACCAGCATCGACAACCTCCAGGTGGCGCGCATAGCCCGTTTGGCCGGTGCGCCCAAGGTGATCCGGGCTGGCGTTGACCTGTTTCGCAAGCTGGGTGACGCCGTCGCGATTGGCGACATCTTGTACCGGGTTCATGCCGATTTTGAAAGCGATCTTGAATTTGCGCGCCAAGCCTGTGCCAAATCAAGCGGGTACACGATTGGCCGGGCCGATGATGTGCCCCATGTATTTGTGGAGTTCTAATGGATTCAAAACCTATGCTGTTGCATTTTGACGATGAACGGGAGAGCGCTGCAGGCATCGCGCAGGCGGGCAATCTGGCTCTTGCAAAAATCGAATGCCATCGCTTTCCCGATGGCGAATTCAAGCTACGTCTTCCATCGGCCCTGCCTGAACGAGTCGTTATTTTGCGCACGCTCAACGATCCCAACGAAAGGTTGATTGAACTACTGCTGGCTGCCCAAACTGCACGAGATCTAGGCGCCAGACACCTGACACTGGTGGCTCCTTATCTGGCCTACATGCGCCAGGATATTGCCTTTCACCCTGGTGAAGCGATCAGTCAGCGCATCGTGGGGCGCTTTCTGGCCAGTCTCTTCGATGCGGTGATCACCGTGGACCCGCATTTACATCGAGTCGCCACCCTGCAAGAAGCCGTACCTGTCGCCAATGCCATCGTGCTCAGCGGTGCTCCTTTGCTGTCTGATCTGATTGCAGAACGCCGACAGAATCCATTGCTGGTGGGGCCCGACGAGGAATCCGCTCAATGGGTGGCACTCGCTGCGTTACGCCATCGTTTTGATCACACCGTGTGTCACAAGGTTCGCCATGGCGACCGAGCAGTGCAAATTGCCCTGCCGGATGTTGCGGTTGCAGGTCGCCAAATAGTGCTGCTCGATGACGTGGCCAGCACCGGTCATACCGTCGCCCAAGCGGCGCGCCTCCTGCTTGCAGCGGGCGCTGCCTCTGTTGACGTGGCAGTGACCCACGCCCTCTTTGCGGGAGAAGCCATGCAGGTGATTCTGGAGGCTGGTGTCAGTGAGGTATGGAGTACAGACTGTATTCGTCATGCCAGCAACGCGGTCAGCATGGCGATACCGATTGCCCAAGCCCTGAAACAAATACAGGCCGGAACGCCTTTATCAAAAAGCAGGCTTTAACAAAACAATATCAGTGTCGCTTGGGGCACGGACTCGCAACCACCCGCTGCGACTTGCCACTGCGCCCCCTGGGAATGGTTTTCCCCAATTCCACGATCACGTGAATGGATGCCAAACCTTGGTTTTCGGCAAAACCTTCCAGTGCAGCACGGCAGCGCGCAACCACCGTCACCGCCTCTGCTTCGCTTACATCAAGCCGCAACACCACTGTGCGATCGTCACGTTGATCCACCTGAAAATCAAACACGCCAGCATCATCTTCAAGGACCGTTGTCAAAGCCATTGGCAACAGGGTCACTGACTGCCCATTTCGTCCCATCATCTCCAGCGAGTCATCACGCCGCCCCTGCACCTCAATCACCGGCAATAACGAACCACATCCGCAGCGTTCATGATTCACAGTCACCTGGTCGCCCAGGTCATAGCGGATCAAAGGCTGCACGTGATTGGCCAAGTTGGTCAACAAGGTGGAATGAGAGGGCTGTCCCGCCGGCACGGGCAAGCCCTTCTCATCGACAGGCTCAAGAATCACCCAGTCAGTATTGGCATGCATTTTTCCGCAACGGCATTCCCATCCAATTGACATGAATTCAGAGGCGCCATAACTATTGCGCACGTCGCAACCCAGCACTTGCTCCACCCGCAAGCGCACGGCCGGGCTCAGAGTTTCACCGCCGGTCCAGACTTCTTTCGGGGCAAAGTGCAATGTCCCGCGACAGGCCTCATCAGCCAACAAGGAAGCCACGGTAGGATAAGTCGCAATGACGGTCGGCGCGAAAGCGTTGAGTTCAGCCACCAAGGCACTGGTGGACTGCAATATGGAAAAACACCGCAAGTGTTGCGCCATCCAGGGGTTCAGCCGACGCAGTCGCTGCATGGACACGAAACTGGCGAAATGGCCACTGGTTGCACCGACAAAGGCGATGCGTTCACCGAGCAACATGGGATCAAACCATCGCTGCAGGGGCCGCGGCGCATTGCGGCGCAAGGTCTCAAGGGCGTCATAGACAGTCAATGTTTTCGCATCCTGCACAAACATACCGGGCTCATGGCTCGTCCCCGAACTTTCCCAAATCAGGTATTTACCCAGAAACAAATCGCCAATACGTTGAGGGTCTGCCGTAAATGCTCGAAGTTGAGCCAATTTAAGCTGCGGATCAGTCACCCAGTCATCAAAGCGATCCATTAATTCGCTCTTGGACACGATTGGCAAGGCGCTCAAGGGCGTGGCATCGGCTGTCTTGAGGGTCAGTCGTTCACGGTAAAGTACTGAACCGCGCATCGCGGCATCGAGTAATTCAGAGAGCCGGAGATTTTGGCGAGCTTTCAGAGCCTCTGGCGTTGAACAGTCAGTTACAAGCATATCCAGCGCAGCACGCCCCCAAAACAGTGGGTCAAAAGCTGAAAACATTCTGGCTATCTCCCCATTCTTATTTTGGTCATGCTAAGGCGGCCCTCGCCTCACGCATTGAAGGTTAACTAAATAATTCATCGAAATCATTAAAAACAGGCGCCTTGCACTCGAAAAGGAGAACATGCTCGGACTAAACTCCGACTGCCTCTTAATGATTTTTATCAAAATAAGAAGCTTGATAGTGCCTAGCATCAACTCTCATTTCTTCACAATGAAAGATTACCATGATTGATATGACAACAGTTAACAAGGACCAATTGATGGACGATTTACGCGTGGTTATCTCCGATGCTGAAGAATTTCTGCGAATGACTGCCGATCAGGCTGGCGAAAGCGCTGCCGATCTTCGCAGTCGGATGCAGGCCCGAATTAATCAAGCCAAGGCCGACTTGCGGCATTTGCAGGAAACGGCCGTTATCCAAGCCAAAGCCGCTGGTCGTGCAACGGATGAATACGTTCATGAAAACCCCTGGAAATCCATAGGCATCGCTGCAGGTGCTGGGCTTTTAATAGGCATGCTGATTAGCCGCCGTTAATGCAAAAAGGCATGAGCAATCCTGTTAAGGAAAGCGGTCTTTTCGCCTCTTTGCGCCGCGTGCTGTCCACTGTGCTTGAAATGGCGCATGTGCGACTGGATCTTCTAGGGACCGAGCTTGAACTTGAAAAACGTCGTTTATTTGACGGAATGCTCTGGGGTGCTCTCGCTCTGCTTGTATTGGGTCTTGGTCTTGTATTGCTAAGCGGTTTCGTTATCCTGTTGTTTTGGGACAGTTATCGCTTGGCTGCAGTGGGCACGATGGCGGTGGTATTTCTTCTCTTGGGGGGATTACTAATGCACAAGGCACGTCAGCGTCTGCGCAACCCGTCTGGCATTTTTAACGCCAGCCTGGATGAATTAAAGCGGGATCAAAATAGTCTTCAGGCATCAAGCCAACATGAACAACACTGAACTTGTTTTGCACCGACAGCGTTTACTAATGCGCAGTAGTGAATTGCGCCTTACTCTGAAAGAACAGGCGGGGGTCTTCAAAAAACCTTTTGCCGTGGCAGACCACGCACGTGATGGTTTGCAGTGGATAGCTCGCAATCCCAAGTGGCCTCTAGGCGTCTTGCTTGTGATAATTGTTCTTCGACCACGACGCGCAATTGTTTGGAGCAATCGTTTATGGTGGGGGTGGCAAATGTTTAAACGAGCACAGAATTTGATAGCGACCTTGCCCTTAGCAAAGAGATCGCCCTAATTTGAACGCTCTGCACAGAGTCGCGGAAGACGCCATATTTTTCGCACACAATGGCATCTATGGACAAAATAGAACACCTTACTGAACGCCGCCTAGCCGATGCATGGGCGGAACTCCAAAACCATTCAGATCAGGGTCACGAGTTAGACGCTGACGCCTATCGCTTGGCGTTTGCTGACCCTGAATTTTTATTACGCCGTGATACACGTGGCATCCGCATTCAACTGGAAATGCTCAAGCCCGATCTTGATCAATCGGAACAGGGCATTGAAAACACAATTGTTGTTTTCGGAAGCGCTCGTTTTCCGTCACCCGAAGACGCGAAAATTGCTCTGCAACAAGCACAATTGCGCGGCGATGCCAATGATTTATCAGTGGCACAACGGCAGATGCGCAATGCTCACTTTTACGACCAAGCACGCCTCTTTGCCCGTCTTGTGGCAACTTACAGCATGCACAGAAGGCCCGAGGAACGCTTATTCATCGCGACAGGTGGCGGCCCAGGCATCATGGAGGCCGCCAATCGCGGTGCTCATGAGATGGGTGCTCAAAGTGTCGGGTTGAACATTGCCCTCCCCCATGAGCAAAGTGCCAACCCCTACGTTACCCCCAACTTGAGCTTCAAGTTTCACTACTTTGCGTTACGCAAGATGCACTTCATGATGCGTGCTAAAGCCCTGGTCGCATTCCCGGGGGGATTTGGCACGCTAGACGAATTGTTTGAAGTCATTACACTGGTCCAAACCCGAAAATCCAAACCAGTTCCTATTGTTTTATTTGGAACCGAGTATTGGAAACGTTTGTTCAATACCGAGGTGATGCTGGAAGAAGGTGTGATCTCACCGCAAGACTTGGATCTTTTTACTTACGTAGACGAGCCTGAGGCGGCATGGGATGTCATTCGAAAATTCTATGCCCTTTGACTGAGGACGCGAGCAGTTCGAGGGACCATCGAACTGATCAGGAACAGCACGAAAACCCCTTCAAAATAGAGCTAGATAGCAATATTGGATGCCTGCCAAACTTGCTTAATATGAGTAATATTTAGCCATGTGCAGTCACTACCAAGCTGTTAAAGACGGGGAACGTTACCGCCGTCAGTTTGGCGTGTCGCCGCCCACGGATATGGGGAAAATTGATTTGTGGCCGGGGTATTTTGGCACGTTCATTCGACGTCATCCCCGCGTTGATGTGGGTGATGAAGCAGTACCTGAACGCGAAGCTCTGAGAGGTTTGTTTGGCTTGGTGCCGTCTTGGTCGCCAGACACCAAAATCACGAGACATACTTACAACGCTCGCAGCGAGACCGTCGCCCGCAAACCCAGCTTTCGAGATGCCTGGAAGCATGCACAACACTGCATCATTCCGGCTGACGCCTTCTATGAGCCCGACTGGCGTAGCGGCCAACCCATTCCGACCCGCATTGCACGCGAGGATGGAGAGCCAATGGGAATCGCAGGATTGTGGTCCTGGTGGAAATCATCGCAAGGCGATGAAGTACATAGCTACACGATGCTAACTATCAACGCAACAGATCATCCAATAATGAGGCACTTTCATAAACCAAGTGGTGAGAAGCGTATGGTAGTGATCCTGCCTGAGGATAACTATGACGCTTGGCTTCAGGCCAAGCCAAATCAGAGCTGGACGCTTTTGCGCCCCTTCCCTGCCAGCAAACTAATTGCCAGCCAACCAGAAACCACCAAAGGCCTATTTGGATGATTTGCACTATCTTGAAAATTTGCTATGAATTCAACAAATAAAAAAGCCTGCTAACTTTTCAGTAGCAGGCTCTTCAATGCCTAAGAGGCTTGTTTGGTGGGATGTGCGGGGGTCGAACCCACGACAAACGGATTAAAAGTCCGCTGCTCTACCAACTGAGCTAACATCCCAACGGCCTTCGCATTATTATTTTAATAACCCTGCGAAGCCTTAAATTATAACGTTATTTTTTGAGTTTTAGAGCTTCTGAAGCAATCTGATCAAAAATCCAGCCTGCGGCGCAATGACCAAAAGTAGCCGTTAGGCTAACCACAGAACCGTAACCGTGACAATTGAGTGTTCCATCCATCTCAACCTCACAAGACGCATCCGGAAGTTGCACTGCTTCGCGACTAAAAACACAAGGAACGTTGATTTTCTTCCCTTCACGCGGTGCACCATGCTCCTTGCGAAGACGATAGCGCACTTGAGCCAGCAAGGGGTCGTGGGTTGTGAGCGCCATATCACTGATCTCAACCAGGTGCGCTTGACGCTTGCCGCCCGCCGCTCCAACTGAGATAAAAAGAGATTGTGTTTTTCTCGCCCAATCCGCCATCGAGGTCTTCGCTTGCACTTGATCACATGCATCAATAACGGCTGTAATCCCCTCGGGCAACAGCGCTGGCCAGTTAGCTGGCTCCACAAATTCCTCAATACACGTGACATCACATGCAGGATTAAATGAATGAATGCGGTCCCGCATGGCTAAGACCTTGGCCTGGCCCACGGTAGCCTCAACTGCGTGGATTTGACGATTGATATTTGACTCAGCCACGTGGTCCAGATCAATCAATGTCAGACGTCCGACACCACTACGGGCCAGCGACTCCACGGCCCAAGACCCCACGCCCCCAACACCAATCACAGCCACATGCGCGCCACGGATACGTTGAGCCCCAGAGAAACCATACAGACGGGCCAAACCACCAAATCGCCGATCTGAATTATTGCTGTCACCCATTATTTGAGACGAACCAATCTTTCTTTTGCAGCTACTGCAGCTTCTGACTGAGGATAAGCTTTGATCAAATCTTCCAGCGTTTTCCGGGCACCACGTGTATCTTTGAGTTCAATCTGACAGTTAGCAATAGATAACATCGCTTCGGAGGCACGCAAATGCTCCGGAACCTTTACCAGTAAAGAACGGAAGTTGACCATGGCTTCTTTGTAGCTACGGGTAGCATATTGCGCATTGGCAAGCCAAAAAAGCGCGGAAGGTCCATAACCACTTTGAGGATAACGCTTAAGAAAATCCAAAAAAACAGTTTGAGCAGCAGAAAAATCGCCTTTTCGAAAAACTGCTAAAGCCGCTTCATAGTCCCGTTTTTCATCAGGCGATGCTAAAAATTCGCGTCCGTCAACTGCAATTTTTGCAGGTTCAAACTGGCGAAGACGATCGTCGACATCTTTAGCTACGTCTTTCTGCTGCCTTTGCATATTGGAAACATCACGCGACAATTGTTCGTTCAAGCCTCTAAGATTTGCCATCTCAGAACGCAAGGTTTCAATTTGATTTTGCAACTCAAGCAAACTTCTGCGCAATAAAGCACTATCTTCGCTGGTGCGACTCACATTTTGCTCTGACTCGAGTCGAATAGCGTCAACACGCTTACGAAGATCAAGTATTGCATTACGAGCTTCCTCGTCATCGAACAGTCCAGCACTGGCGGACACTGCCCCCAAGCAAAGCAAGCTGGACGTAACAGCCAGACGAAACATTTTCACGGTATCAACTTCCACAACAGTTATCGGTAACTAATTTCGGCCCGCCGATTTTTAGCCATAGCACCTTCGTCAGAGCCTTGCACTGCAGGTTTTTCCTTGCCAAAACTGACTGCCTCTGCCTGGCTATCCCCTACACCGAGCAAACCCAGCGCATTACGCACAGCTTCCGCACGCTTTTGTCCCAGGGCCAAGTTGTATTCGCGACCACCTCGTTCGTCAGTGTGTCCCTCAATAGCAACTTTTCGAGCTTTGTCCGCCTTGATGTAGCGTGCATGCCCCTCAATGACCAACTGGTACTCTGGCTTGATTGCGAAACTATCGTAGTCAAAATATACGATCCGTGGACCCGATGGAATAGCTGTTTGTTGTGCTGACTTTCCGATATCCAACGATGTCACTCCGCCTTTGCCAACGGCATTGCCAGAGCCTTCTCCACCTTGCTGGGATACAGCCGTCCCGGCTTTGTCTTCAACGGCCACATCATCAAGCTTGACCGTTGACCCACAGCCAGCAATCAAAGCAGTTGCACAAAAAATTGTCAAAATATGTTTCATTAAATATTCCTTAAAGATTTATTGCTTTTGGAACGGACCCCAGTCCGGCTCTCGAATACTGCCGTTTTGGCCGGCTAAGCGGGCTTTGAGTTTACCGTCCAATGTCGTCGTCATGAGCGCCTCTCGCCCCTCTTGCTGGGTTGCGTAAACAATCAGGCGGCTATTGGGAGCAAAGCTGGGGCTTTCGTCAGATGACGTGTCTGTTATTGCATTTACAGTGCCGCTGGCAAGCTCCATGACATGCAACTTGAAAGCACCACTCACTCGAGAAATGTAGGCCATCCAGCGACCATCCGGGCTGATAGCGGGGGAAATGTTATAGCTACCGACAAACGTTACCCGTTCGGCATTTCCGCCTGACGAAGACATTTTGTAGATCTGAGGAGCACCGCCACGATCACTTACAAAATAAATGCTTTTGCCATCAGGTGTGTAGGCCGGTTCAGTATCGATACTACTGGACTGAGCAAGCCTGCGCGGCTCTCCACCACTTGCGTCAATCGCATACAACTGGGAGCCGCCATCTCGGCTAAGCGTCACGGCCAAAGTGCGTCCGTCAGAAGACCACGCTGGAGCACTATTGGAACCTCTGAAATTTGCAATCAAACGACGTTTGCCGCTGGCAATGTCGTGGGTGTACACAACCGGCTTGCGAGACTCAAACGAGACATATGCCAGCTGACTGCCATTTGGTGACCATGCAGGTGAAATGATGGGCTCTGGACTCGCAAGCGCCGAATGTGCATTTTCACCATCTGCATCAGCGACCCACAATTGATAACGCTGAGAAGCTTTAGTGACGTAAGCGATACGCGTTGAAAATGCACCTTTTTCACCCGTCAATTTTTCATAAATAAAATCAGCAATACGATGCGCTGCAAGACGTAAGTCAATGGATGTCACGGCAAAACTTTGACCACCCAGATCCTGCCCTCGAACAACATCCCATAGTCTGAATCGCACGTCATACCGACCATCGGCCAAACGAATCACGCTGCCAGATGCCAAAGAGTCGGCACCTTTTTGCCGCCAAGTCGCCATGTCAGGCCGTGTAATTTCATCAAGTGCCACGCCTGAAGAATCAACGCTCCTGAACTGACCACTCCGCTCAAGATCAGCCTGCACGATGGCTGCAATTTTTTGCGGCGCTCCGTCTTCGCCCCGAAAGGCTGAAACAGCGATTGGCAACTGGGTCAAACCGACACCAGAAACTTCGACACGAAATTGAGCAAATGCAGGGAAAGAAAAAATGCTTATCAGCACACACAACACATAACGTATTTTGATCATTATTCAATTATCCCAGTCTTGTAATCACCACATCATCATTGACGCGTTGTTGAGAATACCCTTTGGCCGACTTGATTACCCCTGTTCTGGAGCGATCCCGTACAAGTTTGGCATTCTCTGACTCTTGGTGACGGGCTGCTTCTCTATGCCACAAATGAAAAACCTCTGTAGCGCAAAAACCATTTTTTCGAGCTACGCCGCTATTGTGAAGACGCAAAACAAAATCAGCATCTTCGTGCCCCCAGCCAATAAACGACTCATCGAATCCATCAACGCGATCGAAATCTGTCTTCCATACGCCCATGTTGCAACTGCGTATACCCTTCCAGGAAAATGCTCGCCGCACCCGCCAATACCCGTCGGGTAGGCGCAGCAGACCAGTGAGTTTATTGGAATGACCTTGAAGACGTTGCACCAGCCAGAACATCATTGAACGTCCGCAAATGTTCACCCCTCCCTTGAGAACTTGCAGGGTGAATTCGGGCGACAATAAAACACGACTACCATTCACAAAGAAACCGGATTGAGCAAGTGTCTTGTGTTTGGCAATAAAGTCCGTTTCTGGCAAACAATCTCCATCCAGAAAAACAATGTACGCGCCCTGGGAGGCTGCGACACCACGATTTCGAACGCGAGACGCCGTAAATCCCACATCAGGATGCCAAACATGAATGACCCGCAATGCATTGGCAATTTCCGCCCCCAAAATCCGGCTTCGGTGTTCCTCTCGCGAACCATCATCAGCCACGATGACCTCAAAATTTGTGTCCGTTTGACGCGATAACCCCTCTAACACGGTCAGCAAGGTATCGCTGCGGTTATACGTCGTGATGACAACTGAAACAAGCTCGGAGGGATTCATTTTGAACTAGACTAAGCGGCTTTCAGCACGCATGAGGCTGAAATGCTGACTAAAAATTGCGATCGTCAATGGATGACAGCCGCCAAATATTACCATCCCCGATGAGCAAAATATCTGTTTACATAATCGCTTACAACGAGGCTGAAAAAGTTACGGCCACCATTCAAAGTGTCCGTTGGGCTGATGAAATAATCTTGGTTGACTCCTGGAGTACGGACGGTACTGCAGAAATTGCTACAAAACTAGGCGCCAAAGTTGTTCAAGTTGATTTCAAGGGATTCGGAGACCTGCGCAATCAGGCCATTGCGGCATGCACTCACGAGTGGATATTCAGCCTGGATGCCGACGAAAGATGTACGACAGAAGTACAAATGGAAATCAGGGATATTGTGAGCAAGCCTGACTCTGCTGATGTCTACTGGGTCCCCAGAAAAAATTTCTTTATGGGTCGCTGGATCAAGCATTCTGGTTGGTACCCCAATTACCGCCAGCCCCAACTGTTTCGCAACGGCTGCATGAGCTACGACTACCAAACCGTTCATGAAAACTATATCCTGAACTCATCCAAACCGATTGGCTACATCAAAAATGCCATCTGGCAATTTCCGTTCAAAAATATGAGCGAAGTAATGCACAAGGCAAATCGTTATTCCTCATTGGGTGCCGAGCGCATTTCAGAACGACATTTGTCGATGGGTACCGCTTTATCCCATGGCATCTGGTCTTTTGTAAAGCATTACATCTTCAAACTCGGCTTTATGGACGGATGGGCTGGATTTGTCATCGCCTTCGGAAACTTCGAAGGAACGTTTTTTCGTTACGTCAAAGCCATCGAAATCCAAAAAGGAAACCAATGGCAGGCTCCAAAACAGCCAACAGATAATCCGTAATCTATTGAGTTGAAACACTCGCGACGTCCTTTGCTGGAGCCACTTATTTCTGCCATTTCACAACCCGCCAAACAGGAATCGCATTCGGTCTGGAGTTTTCGTCTGCTTCTGATTTGTTTGGTTGCCATATCGGTGAGCCTGCCCATGGCATGGATCAGCCTTTCCAAAGTGCTCTTGTTTATCTTTGGTCTGACGTATCTGTTCGGAGATCACTTTAACAAACGACACAACTATGATTCCGAAAACTTATGGACTTCAAAAATTGTTCTTGCAATTTTGATTGTTTTTTCGCTCAGTCTTCTTTGGACTGATAGCGACCTTGATACAGCACTTCTAGTTCTCGTCAAGCATAGCAAGCTACTAGAGATAGTGTTACTGATTCGTCTGATTCGAACAGCACAAGAAGCTCGCATCGGCATGACAGCATTTGTTGCAGGTCAAACGATTCTTTTACTTAGTTCATGGTTGTTGGCCGTGGGCATTCCAATCCCCTGGGCAACAATAAATCCTATTGGGCGCTACGTAGTTTTCTCAAGCTACCTTGATCAGTCCATTATTTTCGCCACATCAGCAGCTATATTTTGGCATCTTCGGTCCGACCATCTATGGCCGAATTGGCTTGGAATCCTACTCTGCTCAGCAGCTCTCATTAATGCATTGCTGCTGCTGGAAGGTCGTACGGGCTATGCTGTCGCGACCGCAGTCATATCCCTCGCAGCAATGTGGGCGATGCCGAAACGTTTACGACTTGCAACGCTCATCGCAACACCAATCATCGTTCTATTCGGTTTGTATTTGGGGTCATCGCAAGTTCAGGTTCGTCTATCAACGATCATTCATGAAAGTCAAAATTATTCGGAGCAGGTTGAAACCGCAAGCTCATCAGGCTGGCGTCTTAATGCGTGGCATCGCTCAGTTCAAGCCATAGAGGAAAGCCCCTGGTTCGGACACGGCGTAGGAAGCTGGACAATGACTGTCAAACGGCATCAAGGTAATTCAGCCACCAAAGTTTTTGGTGAAGGAAAAACGAGCAACCCTCATCAGGAATATCTTTTGTGGGGCGTAGAGCTTGGCATTGGCGGCTCGCTCCTATTACTGTCGCTCATCATCTGCATTGCCCGGGATGCCCTGCGGTTCAATACATCCACCAGTCGGACAATTCTTTCTGTGTTGGGGGCCATGGCAGTCGCCTGCCTGTTCAACTCGTCTTTATATGATGCTTTGATGGGTGACTATTTCTGTGTCGCGTTGGGGCTTCTCATGGCACTGGGACTCAAAAGTAATCCAAGCACATCTGATCATTCAACATCGGTGAAGAGCCTCCACCCCTTAAAGGCAAGCACGTGAAACCGGAGCAAACTAGCAATACAGCTTCAAATATCAACAATCCCTCTGACAGTTTGATTCAACGCATAAAGAGATTGCTCCCTTATTTTGGAAATCTGCCCGGGACTTGGGCTGTCGTTGCTATAGGCGCTTTGGTTGGCGCGGCTACGGAGCCCTTGATTCCCGCACTTCTCAAACCTTTGTTGGACCGCGGTTTTCAGCAAGGCTCCTTGGAAATCTGGACTGTTCCCGCCACGCTCTTGTTGTTGTTTGGCGTTCGCGGTCTGGCGGGTTACGTATCACAAATTGGCTTGACAAAAATTACAAACCATGGCCTACAGGCCATGCGTCAAGCCATGTTCAACAAAATCCTTGTTGCCCATCTCAAGTTGTTTACCGAGCAAAGTTCCAGTGCACTTTCGAATACTGTGGTGTACGAAGTGCAAAATGGATCCGTCATGCTGGTCAACTCTTTGTTGAGTCTGACACGTAACGGACTGACGTTACTGGCATTGACAAGCTACCTCTTTTATCTGAATTGGAAACTGACCCTGATCGTGGCAGCCGTTTTCCCGGCTGTTGCCCTCGTCATGCGGGTTTTGACCCGGCGGCTGCATCGCCTCACAAAGACCAATCAGGATGCCACAGACAGCTTGGCCTATGTGGTTGAAGAAAATATACTGGCTCACCGGGATATCCGTCTGCATGCAGCACAAGCCTCACAAGCGGAACGCTTTGACCATCTTAGTGAATCACTACGGCGTCTGGCCATGAAGTCAACGGTTGCAGGAGCAGCCATGACACCCATGACGCAAATGCTTGCGGCAGTTGCCCTTTCTGCCGTCATTTCAGTCGCTCTGATTCAAAGTTCAAGCAGTGGCACATCGGTAGGCGGATTTGTTGCGTTCGTGACGGCGATGCTGATGATCATTGCGCCCATACGCCAGTTGTCTGAGGTGTCCAGCCCCATTACCCGTGGACTAGTGGCACTGGAGCGAGGGTTGAACCTCATCGAATCAATACCCAGTGAAACCGACGGCGATTTCTCCAAATCACGGGCATCGGGTGCCATCCGGTTTTCGCAAGTCAGCGTCGTTTA
>JAZKHK010000153.1:15154-42751 GCA_040385425.1 Pseudomonadota bacterium
TTCTCCGGACTCCACCCCTGCGCTCAAGACGCTGGATCTATCGGTCAAGCCTGGCGAGACGGTGGCCTTAGTCGGTGCATCAGGTTCCGGAAAGAGCACACTGGTCAACCTCCTTCCGCGTTTTGTTGACATCAGTTCGGGCCAAGTCTTGGTCGATGACCATGATGTGCGGGAATGGTCCCTTGCATCCTTGCGGGACCAGATTGCGTTCGTCAGCCAGCATGTTGTCATGATCAACGACAGTATCGCCACCAACGTCGCTCTAGGCATGGAGATTGATCGAACCAAGGTCATTGAATGCCTCCAAGCAGCCAATCTGACTCGACTCATTGAAGAGTTGCCACTGGGCATCGACACGGTGGTTGGCCATAACGCAATGCAACTCTCTGGCGGTCAGAGGCAGCGTCTGGCGATTGCAAGGGCTTTGTACAAAGATGCCCCCATTTTGATTCTCGATGAAGCCACTTCAGCATTGGATACCGAATCTGAACGTGCGATTCAAGATGCATTGCAAAGCCTCATGCAAAACCGGACAACTTTGGTGATTGCGCATCGGCTGTCTACGGTAAGGCACGCTGACCGCATCGTCGTGATGGATGGCGGTGAAATCGTTGAAACAGGTACGCACCAGGACCTGATTGAAAAGAACGGGCAATACGCCCGCTTGTACCAACTAGGGCTGCACGTTGCCGAGATTTGAAAAATAGACCTGCTCTTGCCGTAGCGCCACTTCTGACCACAAATGAGATTTGGCAAAAGTACAAGCGGATTGACTCAACGAAGTGCTTAAGACTGGATTCTGATTCAAGCGTTTGATGGCCTCTGCCAGCGCATTGGCGTCTTGAGGGTCTTCAAGAATCAAGGCACTGACGCCATCAAGCAATGAATCGGAAATACCGCAATAACGCGCACTACTGACAACCACCGGCAATCCATGCGCCATGGCTTCAAGCACCACCATGGCAAATGTATCTTCCAGTGTAGGATGGGCCAAGCAGTTGGCAGCTAGGTAGGCATCGCTCACATCATGGAGAGCGCCAAGGAAAAAAATACGCGACTGCAAACCGCTTGCCTGCACTTGCTCACGAAACCCTGGTATCTGTGCCGCATTGCCAACAACCGCCAGAAAATAATCATCTGGCAATTGTTTTAAGGCTTGAATCAAAGTCAGGAGACCTTTTTTCCGGTAATCATTGCCAACGAACAGAATGCACGTTCCCTCTTGTGGCAGACCCAAACGAAGACGCGCCTCGCGTCGTGTTGCCACGCTGCTCACACCAGGTACACAGATCACACCTGGCGTCACGACGCTCATGGCAGACAAGGCAGCAGGATAAGTTTGAGCCATGATGGACTGCAGACTGGTGGACGTCAGCACAATACGACGACCGCCCCGGATGGCGTAACGAAGGCGCTCCATCCAAAGGTACACCAGCAGGCGCGGACTCGTGAGCACCTTGAGCCAGCGCAAAGCCAGACGCCAACCACGACGATCCTTGAACAAGGTGTATTTGATAGGCAATACATGCACAGTCTGCACCTGCCCATGCCATGTATTTTCATGAGAATGAACAATATCAAACCCTTGACGCGTGGCCCACCAGGTCGTTGCGGCAAACCAAAGCTGATTAATCCATCGAGGTTTTACAAGAGGCGTCCATAACTTGTGATATGTCACCCCTGGCCACTGATGATTAATCTGCTGGGCAAAAACATGGATTTCGTGGCGGCTTGCTAACTGCTCAACCAGCGCGATCGAGTAACGCTCCGCCCCACCGCCAGTGGGGGAAAACACCCGATTCAAAACAGCGATGCGCAGGCGTTTTTCAGTGACGGATTTCACGCGCGTCGCCGATCTTCATAGCGCGTGGTCAACTTGAGCCAGAGCGACGGCAAACTGGTTGAACGGACGACCGGTACACGCGGCAGTTGCATCCAATCTTCCCCAAGCTGGCAACGGCTACGCTGCGTGGTGGTCACCGACTCAAACCCGGCAGCTCGCGCCATTTCCATATGCTCAGCCGTGTAAGTCCCATAGGGATAACAAAAATGCTGCACAACAGACCCCGTCATTTCTTCCAGTTCTGACTTGCACAGGGATATTTCATCCCTGCAAATCGAGGGGTCTGTTTTTGTCAGGTGCACATGGTGACGTGTGTGTGCCCCCACCTCCTGCCCACCTGCCCCCCACTGCCGCAGATGCGATGCATTCATGAGCGGCGTTTGCGCAACGCCAGCATCCAAATCCCACTCATTGGTCTTGCCAAGTTGCTGGCTAACCGCATAACAAGTCGATGAAAAACCATGCCGAACCAGAACTGGCAGGGCATTCGTTAAATTATTCAAGTAACCATCATCAAAGGTGATGCCAACCACTTTGCCGGTCCGCTCGCCTTTTAAATAGGGCATCAATGCTGACATGGACAAACCGCGGTAGCCCCACAACTTCAAAAAAGCCATCTGGCGGGCAAAAGCAGCGGGAGAGACATAGAGACTCCGATAAGGCGCCCCTTTAGGCGGAGCAGTCTCGATCTGGTGATACGTCAGAATAGGAATTGGCACTGTATTGACGGTACGAAGGCTTGGCATAAAACAATAGGACTGCGCAGTCCTATAACAAGACAATATCGTACTGCTCTTGCCCCATGGCGCTTTCACTTTGCAGTGACACCGGCTTGCCAATGAATTCACTCAAGCCGGCCAAGTGCTGGCTTTCTTCATCCAGAAACAACTCGACGACCTTGGGCGAGGCAATCACACGAAACTCCCGCGGATTGAACTGGCGGGCCTCCCGCAGTATTTCACGAAAAATATCGTACACCACACTGCGAGCCGTCTTGACAATGCCTTTGCCTTCGCAAGTCGGGCAGGGTTCACACAACATATGCGCCAGCGATTCACGGGTGCGTTTACGCGTCATTTCAACCAGTCCCAACTGCGAAAATCCAGCGGCCGTCGTTTTGACACGATCCCGTGCCAGTTGTTTTCGGAACTCGGCCAATACCGACTCGCGGTGGTCATCCCGCACCATATCGATGAAATCGACAATGATGATGCCACCCAGATTGCGAAGGCGCAGTTGTCGCGCAATGGCCTGGGCCGCTTCGAGGTTGGTCTTGAAAATGGTGTCATCAAAATTGCGGGCGCCGACAAAACCACCGGTGTTGACATCGACGGTGGTTAGCGCTTCGGTCTGATCCACGATCAGGTAGCCACCAGACTTCAAATCCACCCGGCGTCCCAGTGCCTTGGCGATTTCCTCGTCAATCGCAAACAAATCAAAAATGGGGCGCTCACCCTTGTAATGCTGCAACTTGGCAGACGCGGCGGGCATGAATTCAAGACCAAACGTTTTGAGCGCTTCAAACTGTTCATTTGAATCAACCCGAATGGTCAGCGTACTTTCCCCCACCAGGTCACGCAACACACGCTGCAACAAATTCAAGTCCTGGTGCAAAAGCGACAAGGGGGGCAGCCGTACCGAGGCATTTTTAATCCGTGCCCACGCTTTGCGAAGGTACTCAATGTCCTCCGATAGCGCCAAGTCTGAGGCATCTTCGCCATTGGTCCGCAGAATAAATCCGCCGCCTTGCGCACCAGCCAGCGCCTGCAAGCGGGAACGAAGCTCATCGCGCTGATGTTGCGGGATTTTCTGGGACACACCGATATGGTCGTCCTGCGGTAAAAATACCAACAGACGCCCCGCAATACTGATTTGCGTGGAAAGCCGCGCCCCTTTGGTGCCAATGGGGTCTTTGATGACCTGGACCATCAAGGCCTGCCCCTCAAAAACCTGCTTTTCTATCGGAATTTGAGGTTGCGTATTGCGCACTAGGCTCGGCGGTTCGCCATCGGGCTGGCGGTGCCACACATCGGCCACATGCAAAAACGCAGCTCGTTCCAGGCCAATGTCAATGAAAGCGGACTGCATACCGGGCAGAACTCGAGCGACCTTGCCCAAATACACATTGCCAACCAGACCTCGCTCCAAAGTGCGCTCGACGTGCAACTCTTGTAGCACGCCATTTTCAACAATGGCGACTCGTGTTTCCTGCGGAGACCAGTTGATCAGGATATCTTCTTGCATGGAATATGAGGGGCTAAAACCCTCATTAAACCCTGAAACCGAATGACTGCAGCAGCAGCGCAGTCTCAAACATGGGCAAACCCATGATGCCCGAGTAACTGCCACTCATATGCGAAATAAACGCAGCTGCTTTGCCCTGCACCGCGTAAGCACCGGCCTTGCCCAAGGGTTCATTGGACGCCACATAGGCTTCAATCTGACCTGGACTCATAGCCGCAAATGTCACGCGCGATTCACTCACCGCTTGCTCTCGTTGACCCGAGGTGCCCAGCACCACAGCCGTCAGAACACGATGCGTCTTGCCTGAGAGCGCTGTCAAAATACGGGTGGCATCCGCCGCATCGGCGGGTTTGCCGTAAATGGTGCGCCCAAAAGCCACGGTGGTATCCGAACACAGCACGGGCGCCGCTGGCAAACCCCTGCGTTGGAGTCGATTCAAGGCCGCATCCAACTTGAGCTGCGTAACCCGCTTGACATAGGCCGCGGGAGCTTCGTTGTGCAGCACTTCTTCAAGCGCCTCTGCATCTTCTTCAGCATCGGGCAGCAGCAATTCATGCCGGATACCCAACTGTTCGAGTAACTGACGCCGACGCGGGCTTTGCGATGCTAGATAAATGAACTTGGTCACTGCTGATCACTCACGGTGATAAGGATGATTGGCATTGATTGACCAAGCCCGGTAGAGCTGCTCAATCAACAACACACGAACCATGGCGTGCGGCAGCGTCAAATCTGACAAGCGAATGCGCTCATGGGCCGCCTGCTTGAAGGCCGGATCAAGACCATCAGGACCGCCAATAACCAAGGCCACATCATCGCTCTCCAATTGCCAGTACTGGAGCTTCTGCGCCAAGGCGACCGTGGTGAGAGTGGTCCCCCGCTCGTCCAGGGCCACAATGCGGCAGCCTTTGGGTATGACGGCTTCGATGCGAGCACGCTCAGCGGCGTACAAGGTTTCAACCGTTTTCGAGCCGCGCGGCTCAGTTTTGACCGCCTTGAGTTCTACTTTCAGTTCAAACGGAAAGCGCTTGGCATAGTCATCCCAAGCCGTTTGCGCCCAGTCAGGAACTCGCTGGCCGACGGCAACAATCACCAGCCTCACGAAAAATCCGGATCAGGCCTGGCGCACTGCGGCCTTCTTGGCCGGTGCTTTTTTGGCTGCTACTTTTTTAGCCGGCGTTTTCTTCGCAGCGGCCTTGGCGGGGGCCTTGACCGGCGCATTGACCGTGACTTTGGTGACCGGTACTTTTACGGCTGGCGCTTTCTTGGCCGTAACCTTTTTTGCCGGTGTTTTTGCGGCGGCCGATTTGGCAGCCAATGTCTTCTTCACCTGTGCTTTGGACGGGAAGGCTTCAGCGACGCCCTTCTTGGCTGCATTGGAACGCTTGAGGCTACCTTCAACTTCAACCACTTTTTTTGTGGCTTTGACTGGCACATCAGTCTCTTTCGTTGCAGGTTTATCTGCACCAAATTTCAGACGCACCGGTTTTTCACCCCAAAGCTCTTCCAGGTTGTAATACTGACGGAAATTAGGCTGCATCACGTGGACCACAGCTGCTCCGCAATCCACAATGATCCACTCACCGTTTGTTTCGCCTTCAACCCGTGGTTTTGGGAAACCCGCGTCACGGACCGCATCGCGCACACTGCCAGCCAGCGCCTTGGTCTGACGGTTGGAGGTACCTGAGGCAATGATCACCCGCTCAAACAAGGCAGAAAGATGCTCGGTATCGAACACCTGGATGTCTTGGGCTTTGACGTCTTCCAGACCATCGACGATGGCACGCTGAAGTTTTTGTATGTCTTTTTTTGCAACAGTAGAAGTAGTCATCAATTAGTCTGGTAAAGGTGGTGATCGTCAATATAACGCGCAACTGGCTCAAAAACCAGCGAAGTAACGCTTAGATGCGCTGCAATTCGGGCTCGTATATCGGTTGCGCTGACAGGCATGGCTGGTATTTGCAGCCGCCTGAAACGCGATTCATGCGTTTTTGGAGCAACAAATTGGGGTCTGGCCCCCGTCAAATCTTCGCGCTCAGCTACACAAATTATAGCAAGCTGCAAAACCTCCTGCCATTTGTGCCAGCTTGGCAGCGCTCGGGCTTGGTCTTCACCCAGGATCAGAAACAGTTCGGCGCCGGGCCATTGCGCTTGAAGCGCACACAAAGTATCTACGGTGTAACTCGGGCCGGCACGCTCGGTCTCAAGAGGGTCAACCACCACGCCGGGAAGGTGCGCAAATGCCAGTTGCGTCATGGCCAGCCGGTGATGGGCGGGACTCAAGGGTCGGCTCTTGTGCCAAGCTTGCCCGGTGGGAATGACACGAATTTCATCAAGTTGAAAATCGGCCAAAGCCGCCTGCACCAAGGCCACATGCGCAACGTGGGGGGGATCAAACGCACCACCAAACACACCGATTCGTTTCTTCGCGGCTGTCGTGGATATCAAACCCATTCCCTGCGCACCAAAAATTGGGAATACAACGCGGCTTCTGGCGAGCCTGCTTCAGGCACATTTTGATAAGACCAGCTCACCAGCGGCGGCATGGACAGCAAAATCGATTCGGTTCGCCCCCCCGACTGCAAGCCAAAGTGAGTGCCACGATCCCACACCAGGTTGAACTCGACATAACGGCCGCGTCGATAGAGCTGAAATTCGCGCTCGCGCTCGCCATAAACCATATCTTTGCGGCGCTCGACGATCGGCAGGTAAGCAGCCAGAAACGAATCGCCCACGCTTTGCATCATGGCCAGACTGTCATCGATCCCCAGCTCGGAAAAATCATCAAAAAAGATGCCTCCCACGCCGCGCTGCTCCGAGCGGTGTTTCAGATAAAAGTACTCATCGCACCAGGTTTTGAAGCGCGGATACTTGTCGTCGCCGAAGGGTGCCAGTGCGGATTGACAAGTGCGGTGAAAGTGAACGGCATCTTCTTCAAAACCGTAGTAAGGCGTCAGATCCATGCCGCCACCAAACCAGCAAACTTGCTGGCCGTCGCGCCCTTTGGCAGCCAGCATGCGCACATTCATATGAACTGTGGGCACATAGGGGTTGCGAGGATGAAACACCAGCGACACGCCCATGGCACCGAAAGGCGCACCAGCCAACTCTGGACGGTGCTGCGTGGCCGAGGGCGGCAATGCGGGCCCACTCACATGCGAAAAACCGCAGCCAGCCCGCTCAAAAATAGAGCCGCCTTCCAGGATTTTGGTCATGCCATTGCCCTGCAGCGCCTCACCAGGCGCCTTTTGCCAGGTATCCGTCAAAAATGGCGAGCCATCCAGATCGCCAATAGCTGAGGTAATGCGTGTCTGCAAGCTCTGCAGATAACGGCGCACGCCATCGGTTCGTGACATATGGGGATCTGGAATCGTCATGGCATTTACGTTTTGGCTGCGCGATGACCAATGTCCGTGCGGTACTGCATGCCGTCAAAACGAATGCCCATCGTGACTTCGTAGGCGCGCTGTTGCGCCTGGCGAACGCTGTCTGCCAGGACCGTGACGCACAAAACCCGTCCACCGGAGGTCACGATGGCCCCTTCTTTCATGGCCGTGCCGGCGTGAAAGACAACAGCATCATCTTCTTCTTTGGGCAAACCGCTGATCACATCGCCCTTGCGTGGGTGCAAGGGGTAACCGTGCGCTGCAATGACCACGCCCAAGGCCGTTCTGCGATCCCATTGCAACTCGACCTGGTCCAAACGACCGTGCGGACCGGGCTCGGTCGCAGCCAGCATCACATCGACCAGATCCGTCTTGAGCCGCATCATGATCGGCTGCGTTTCCGGGTCACCCATGCGGCAGTTGAATTCCAGCGTCTTGGCGTGACCATCAGCGCTGATCATCAGGCCGGCGTACAGGAAACCGGTGTAGGGAATACCGTCTTTTTCCATGCCCCGGATCGTGGGCAAAATGATTTCGCGCATGGCCCGGGCATGGACATCGGGCGTGACCACGGGTGCCGGCGAATAAGCGCCCATACCACCGGTATTGGGGCCCAGGTCACCATCGAGCAGACGCTTGTGATCCTGGCTGGTGGCCAGCGCCAGCACATTCTTGCCATCGCACATCACGATGAAACTGGCTTCTTCACCCGCCAAGAACTCTTCAATCACCACGCGGGCGCCGCCTTCGTTGTGCGTCACACCCAGGGTGTTGTCGACGAGCATGAAGTCCACCGCTTCGTGCGCCTCGGCCAGCGTCAGGGCCACCACCACGCCTTTACCGGCAGCCAGACCGTCGGCCTTGACCACAATCGGCGCCCCCATTTTTTCAATGTAAGCGTGAGCCGCCACCGGATCGGTGAAAGTCTCGTATTCCGCTGTGGGAATGGCATGGCGTTTCATGAACGCTTTGGAGAAGGCCTTCGAGCTCTCCAGCTGCGCCGCAGCCTGCGTCGGGCCAAACACGCGCAAGCCGTGTTTGCGAAACTCATCGACCACACCCGCTGCCAGCGGCGCCTCAGGCCCCACCACCGTCAGCGCTATCTTATTGGTAGCTGCCCACGTCCGCAATTCTTGCACATCCGTGATATTGATATTCTCAAACCGCGCGTCCAATGCCGTACCGCCATTGCCGGGCGCTACATAAATTGTTTGCACCTTGGGCGACTGAGCCAATTTCCAGGCCAGTGCATGTTCACGGCCACCGCCGCCAATCACGAGAACTTTCATAGTGCTTCGCTGTCAATCTCTGCGTTATGGTAAATATTTTGCGTGTCGTCCAGCTCTTCCAGCACGTCCAGCAGCTTTTGCATTCGCACGGCATCGTCGCCGGCGAGTTCAATCGGGTTTTCGGGTCGCATGGTGACCTCGGCCATCTCGGGCTTGAGGCCTGCGGCTTCCAGGGCATTCTTGACGGCCTCGAAGTCGGCGTAGGCAGTCAGCACTTCAATCGCCCCATCCTCGTGGGTAATCACGTCTTCGGCACCCGCTTCCAGCGCGACTTCCATGACCTTGTCTTCATTCGTTCCGGGAGCAAAAATCAACTGACCGCAGTGTTTGAACTGGAACACCACCGAGCCTTCTGTGCCCATGTTGCCGCCATATTTGGAGAAGGCATGACGCACTTCAGCCACGGTGCGCACCTTGTTGTCGGTCATGGTGTCCACCAGAATGGCCGCGCCGCCGATGCCGTAACCTTCGTAACGGATTTCTTCGTAGTGCACGCCTTCCTGGTTGCCGGTGGCTTTGTCGATGTTGTATTTGACGCGGTCAGCCGGCATGTTGGCGGCCTTGGCGCGCTCCACGGCCAGACGCAGGCGCGGATTGACGGCCAAATCGCCCCCACCGGCGCGGGCTGCCACCGTGATTTCACGGATGATGCGCGTCCAAATCTTGCCCCGCTTTTCGTCCTGGCGACCTTTACGGTGCTGAATATTGGCCCATTTACTGTGTCCTGCCACGGGGAATCCTTCAAAAGTTCGTTACGCTATCGTCTCAATTGTACTTTTCGAGAGCAACATGTCTGATCCAATCCTGATTGCGCAACATGGTGATACCCAGTGCTTCCTGCTGCCTGACAAGGCCAATCGACACGGGCTCATCACCGGCGCCACGGGCACCGGCAAAACCATCACACTGCAAACCATGGCCGAGGGCTTCTCACGCATCGGCGTGCCGGTGTTCATGGCCGATATCAAAGGCGATCTCACCGGCATCTCCCAGCCAGGAACTTTGACATCAAAACTGGCTAAAGTCCTGGCAGACCGTGCGCTGCCTGCTCCTGAATTTGCAGCATTTCCCACCACCTTGTGGGACGTGTTCGGCGAGCAGGGCCACCCGGTACGCGCGACCGTCAGCGATCTCGGACCGCTGTTGTTGGCACGCATGCTCAACCTGAACGAAACCCAGGCGGGCGTGCTGCAACTGGTGTTCAAAATCGCGGATGACGACGGCCTGCTGCTGCTGGACATGAAAGACCTGCGCGCCATGTGCCAACTGGTGGGCGACAACGCCTCCGACTTCACCACCGAATACGGCAACATCAGCGCTGCCAGCATCGGCGCCATTCAGCGCGGGCTGATGCAAATCGAGTCCCAGGGCGGCGACCAGTTCTTTGGCGAGCCCATGCTCAACATCGATGATTTCATGCAGACCGACAGCAGCGGCAAAGGCGTCATCAACGTGCTGGCGGCCGACAAGCTGATGAACTCGCCCCGGCTCTACGCCACGTTTTTATTGTGGATGCTGAGCGAACTGTTTGAACAGTTGCCGGAAGTCGGCGACCTGGACAAACCCAAAATTGTGTTTTTCTTTGACGAAGCGCACCTGCTGTTTGCCGACGCGCCCAAGGTACTGCAAGAACGCATTGAACTGGTGGTGCGCCTGGTGCGCTCCAAAGGCGTAGGCGTCTATTTTGTGACGCAAAACCCGCTGGACATTCCAGACTCCGTGCTGGCCCAACTGGGCAACCGCGTGCAGCACGCCTTGCGCGCCTTCACACCGCGCGACCAGAAGGCGGTCAAGTCCGCAGCCGATACCATGCGCCCCAAACCCGGACTGGACATCGGCACGGCCATCACGGAACTCGCTGTGGGCGAAGCCCTGGTGAGTTTCCTGGACGAAAAAGGCCGCCCTGGTTTGACCGAGCGCGTGTACGTGCTGCCGCCTGCCAGCCAGATTGGCCCCATCACCCCAGCGCAGCGCCAGGCCCTGATCGCCGGGTCGATCGTGGCGGGTGTCTATGAAAAAGTACTGGACCGGGAGTCTGCGTTCGAGAAAATCAAAGGGCGCACCGAATCGCGCTTGCCGCCAGCAGCAGACAATGCCGCATCGTCCGCCCCCAGCGCGTCAACCCCATCCGCCAGTGGCCGGACGACGACATCGACCGATAAATCAGCCCCAGCAGCGCCCGCGGAAGGTGGCCTGCTTGACAGTATTGGCTCCATTTTTGGCGGCGGCGCGCGCAGAACCCGCACCTCCGCCGGCGAACAAATGATCCGCAGCGCAGCCAGTTCCATTGGACGAGAAGTCGGACGCCAGATCATCCGGGGCGTGCTGGGAAGTATCCTCGGCGGCTCCAAACGCTAACGTCACGCCACTTTCGACCCAGCTAAGCCAATTAAACGCAAGGCCACTCCATAAATTCGCCCCTGCCAGGGCAGGCGAATCCACCTAAATTTCAGAAAAAAACATCATGAACACCTCAAACAACACTGACCCTCAAGTCCACCTGGTCAATCACCCTCTGGTTCAGCACAAACTGTCCTTGATGCGCAAGAAAGACGCCAGCACCACCAGCTTTCGCACCCTCCTCAACGAGATCAGCAAGCTGATGGCAGGGGTGACCGCACCGGGAAGTCACACGCGACATGCCGATGCAGGATGTGGAGATCGAGACGCCACTGGAAACCATGACCGCCAAAATGATTGACGGCAAAAAACTGGTTTTAGTCTCCATCCTGCGGGCCGGCACCGGCATTCTGGACGGCATGCTGACGGTGGTGCCAGGCGCACGCGTCGGTCACATCGGCCTGTACCGCGACCCGGAAACACTGAAACCGGTGGAGTACTACTTCAAGATGCCCCAGGACATGCAGGAACGCGATGTGGTGGTGGTGGACCCGATGCTGGCCACCGGCAATTCCGCCGTTGCCGCCATTGAACGCATCAAGGCACTCAAACCCAAATCCATCAAGTTTTTGTGCCTGCTGACCTGCCCTGAAGGTGTTGCCACCCTGCGCCAAGCCCACCCGGATGTGGAAATTTACACCGCCTCGATTGATCGCCAGCTCAGCGACCACGGCTACATCCTGCCGGGCCTAGGCGATGCGGGCGACCGGATTTTTGGCACAAAATAAGCCTTTATCGGCCTCTAGCCCTTATCCTTATTGCATGAGTAGCTATTAATTTAATAGCAAAAATACATTCAAAAACTAAGATGAAAAAGGGCTGAAGGGCGCCGGGAAAGCGCCCTCTTAGCGCCGCCGCGCCGCCCTCACCCCGTTCAACTCCGCCACGATGCCCAGCACTTTGGCCAGTCGCCCGGACTCTGAGACTTCGACCGTGAAGGTCATCCAGGCCGTGCCTCTGACGGATTGGGTTTGCACCCCGATCACGTTCATTTTTTCCTTGGCGAAGACTTCCGAGATGTCGCGCAGCAGACCCTGCCGGTCTGCAGCTTCCACCGCCACGTCCACCGGGTACACGGCGCCATGAGCGGTTTGGGGCAGGCCCCATTCCACTTCAATCACCCGCTCGCCGTTCTTGGCCACCATTTCACGCAGATTCGAGCAGTCGATGCGGTGCACGCTGACGCCTTTGCCGCGCGTGACAAAACCACAAATCGCGTCCGGCGGCGCGGGCTTGCAGCACTTGGCCAGTTGCGTCATGAGCGAGTCAACGCCCACCACCAGCACGCCGCCTTTACCCGAGGGGTCCAGGCTGCGCGGTTTTTTAAGCGGCATGTAGTCATCTTCTGATGACACCGGTTCGGGCGGGCGCAGCAAGATTTCAATATTGCGCAGTGAAAACTCGTCTTTGCCGACCACTTCAAACAGCTCATCCGCCGAGTTGAAGCCGAGTTGCGAAGCCAGGTCTTCCAGCTTGACGGCGGTCTTGCCGATGCGTTGCAGCAGTTTTTCAACCGCTTCGCGGCCTTTGGCCACGGTTTCATGCATCGCCAGCGCATTGAACCAGGCCCGCACTTTGGCCCGCGCCCGGTGGCTGACGAGGTAGCCCAGTTCGGTATTGAGCCAGTCGCGCGAGGGACCGCCCTCTTTGGCGACCGTGACCTCCACCGTCTGACCGTTTTTAAGCGGCGTGTTCAGCGGCACCATGACGCCGTCCAGCCGCGCCCCGCGGCAGCGATGCCCGAGGTTGGTATGCACGCTGTAGGCAAAGTCCACGGCGGTCGCGCCTTGCGGCAATTCCACAATGGCGGCATCCGGCGTCAGCACATAAATGCGGTCATCAAAAGCGCCATGCCCTTGCTCGCCGGAGAGATCGCGCTCCCATGCCAGCAACTGGCGCAGTACCGCAATTTTGGCGTCGTAAGCGCCGCTGGCTGACACCCCTGCATAGCCTTTGGCACCGGCCTCTTTGTAGGCCCAATGCGCCGCCACCCCGTGCTCGGAATGGTCGTGCATGGCCTGGGTGCGGATCTGGATCTCGATCGGCTGGCCGCTGGCGTCGCGCACCACGGTGTGCAAGGACTGGTAGCCGTTGACTTTGGGCTTGGCGATGTAGTCGTCAAACTCCTGGGCAATCGGCGTGAATTCGTTGTGCACCCAGCTCAAGGCCGCGTAGCAGTCGGGAACACTGGCCACCACAATGCGCAGCGCCCGGATGTCGTACACCTGCTCGAAGCCCAGCGATTTGCCGCGCATCTTTTTGACAATGCTGTAGATGTGTTTGGGTCGTCCCTGCACCGTGGCGGCAATGTCATGGGCCTTCAATTCTGACTCCAGCCGGCCTCGCAACTGCTCCACCGAGGCTTCACGCACCGAGCGTTTTTCGTCCAGCAAGCGCGCCACCTGCTTGTACGTATCGGGCTCCAGAAAGCGGAAGGCCAGGTCTTCCATTTCCCACTTGATTTCCCAAATGCCCAGGCGATTGGCCAGCGGTGCAAACACCTGCTGGGCCTCGCGTGCCACGCCTGCCGGCACCGGCAACTTGGTGGCGGCAAAGAAGCGCAGCGTTTGCAGGCGCGAAGCCAGGCGCAGCATCACGACACGCAAATCGCGCGAGAACGCCAGCAGCATCTTGCGCACGCTTTCGGTCTGGGCGGCAGCAGTTTGCGCCATCGGGATCGCCGTGGCGGCGCGCGCATTGGCCACTTGCGCCTGACGCGCCTGGCGCTGCACCCGCACCAGCTTGGTGGTTTCCACCGCCAGGGCGGCAAAGTTGTCGCCAAAGGCTTTGGCGATCACTTCCTGCGGCTTGTTCAGGTAATCGCACGCATAAACCAGATAGCTGGCCGCCTGCATCGCCTCGGAGCCGCCAATGCTCTTGAGAATGGCCGCCACCGCATCAGCATGGGCCAGGGTGTTTTCGCCCGTGTCCAGCGTTTCGCTGGCCAGCAGCGGCTCGGCGAACGCACGAGCCCGCACCAGCGCGTGGTCCTGCTCCGGCAGGTTCTGCGTTGTGGCGGCAATCAGTTGGGTTAATTGAGGCGATGGGGTCACTGAGTTCACAAGCTCAGTCGAGAGACTTTTCATCCGGAATTTACCAATTTTCTAATCAAGCAAAAATGACACGACCGCTTCTACTTGATCGTCGGCGACGAAAGTGGGCGCGTGGCCAACCCCCTCGAACTCCACCAGGCGTGCCTTGGGACCGCGTTGGGTCATGGCCTGCGCTGTTTCCCGGGAAAGCAGGTCGGACTGGGCGCCGCGCACCAACAAGGTAGGGGCCTTGATGTTGTCATACAAGTGCCACAGCACGGCTTCATTTTGCGTCGCGGCCTCGGGAGTCATCGCGCCAAACGCAATGGCAATGGCCGGGTCGTAATGCAGCGTCACGTTGTCAGGTGAGCCAGGCAGGGGCTTGACCATGTGGCGCGACAAGGCCAGCCACTGCGCCGGGGTGTGCGGCCCGAAGCTGGCGGAATTGACCTGCATGGCATCAGCCGCCTCTTGCACCGAAGCAAACTGACCCGTTTTACCCAGGTAGTCACCAATGCGCTGCAAGGCTTGCCATTCAATGGTGGGGCCGACGTCGTTGAGGACCAGACGACGCACCGGCACGGGCAGCGGAAGATCCGGCTGCCCGCACACCACCAGGCCAATCAACCCGCCCATGCTGGTGCCGACCCAGTCCAGGGTGGCTGGCTTGAGTTGCGCCAGCAAAGCCAGTATGTCTGCGGTATAGCCTGGTATTTGGTAGTTGGCAGGATCTTTCAGCCAATCGCTCTGGCCGCGACCCACCACATCGGGGCACACCACACGAATCTGATTACCGGATTTCAAACACAAAGCCTGCGCCAACACATCAAAGTCGCGCCCCTGACGCGACAGGCCATGAACGCAGATCACCACATGGGTGCTTTGCGGATTGCCCCATTCCCAATAGGCCATGCGATGCCCACCTGCGGCATCAGGACAAAATACGTAATTCAGTGATGGTTCAATCATGGGCGAGACTTATTGGTTTGATAATGCCAAGGTGCAAACTTGTGTACGGACTCCCTCGTCACGATGCATCAATCCTAATTCAATCGAAGTATCCCCAGCCCCTTCACGGAGAAACAAAATGTTAAAAGGTAAAACAGCGCTCGTTACCGGATCCACCAGCGGCATTGGCCTTGGCATCGCCAAAGCCCTGGCCCAACAGGGTGCCAATATCATCCTGAACGGTTTTGGCGACGTGGAAAGCCCCAAAGCTGAGATCGCGGCTTTCGGCGTGAAAGTGGGTTACCACGGCGCCGACATGAGCAAGCCGGCCGAGATCGAGGACATGATGAAGCAAGCCGCCGCCGAGTTTGGCCGCGTGGACATCCTGGTGAACAACGCAGGCATTCAGCATGTGGCGCGCATCGAAAACTTCCCGATTGAGCGTTGGGACGCCATCATCGCCATCAACATGAGCAGCGCTTTTCACGCCACCCGCCTCGCCCTCCCCGCCATGCAGGCCGCCAACTGGGGCCGCATCATCAATGTGGCATCGGTTCACGGCCTGGTAGGTTCCGCTGAAAAATCGGCCTACGTGGCCGCCAAGCATGGCGTCATCGGCCTGACCAAAGTCACTGCGCTGGAGAACGCTACCAGCGGCGTGACCTGCAATGCGATCTGTCCCGGCTGGGTGCTCACGCCCCTGGTGCAAAAACAGGTCGATGCCAAAGCGGTGGCTCTGGGCATCAGCGTTGAAGAAGCGTCCAAACAGCTCCTAGCCGAAAAAGAACCGTCCAAACAGTTCACCACGCCCGAAGAACTGGGCGGCCTCGCCGTGTTCTTCTGCTCACCCGCCGGCAACAACGTGCGCGGCGTGGCATGGAACATGGATGGCGGCTGGACAGCGCAGTAATTTGCTATAAATAATATAGCTGCCTGCGCAGGGTGGACGGGGGCTAGAACCTGAAAAGGCTCTTAAAATGCTCTTGAAAATCAGAGGGATTGCCGAAATGCCATCACCGCCTGATTGCGCAGCGTCTGGAGCAAGGCCAGCTCTTTTTCATCCAGCTTGAGTTCGCCCCGGTCTGCTTTGTCGGCGTAAATCAAACCAAAGGGCTTGCCCTTGATATGCACCGGCAACAGCAGAAAAGTGGGCGCATTGACTTCTTTGCGATACCAATCCGGCAGACGCTTGAGGATGTGCGCTTCCGTGGCGTCGCTGATCATGGCGTCGGCCCCCTTGATGGACACGGCGGCAATCAAATCCGGTTGGGCCGACTTCAGTGAGATATTGAAGACCTTGACCAGACGCTCGATGTCCTTGCCGAGTCCAAAGCGGCCCGTCAGGGTGTCGGTTTTGACGTCGCGCATACAGAAAATAATGCGCTGAAAATCCATCGCCCGGTACATGGTTTCCAGAATCATGCGCAGCATGTCGCTCAGCTTGACTTCTTCCACCATGGCATTGGTGATGTCCTGAATACCTGCCGCCAGAATTTGGGTCACGCGTTGCGGGTCGCTGATGACAATGTCGCCCAATTTGGCGGGGACGGTCTGCTGCGTCGTCAGCGTGGCGTGCAACTCCAGAGGAGACAGCGTATCAGGCGGCTCGTTCCCGAATTCCGCTGGTACATCGACCCTTTCTTGAGGTGCTTTCAACAGCTTGGAGGCTGCTGAACCAGCTACCACGCGGATATCCATGGCGGAGGCCATCTCGATCAATTTTTTGCGTGCAGCGACGGTTGCCACCTGCATTTCCCCAGAGCCAAGGCCCAGGGTTTTGCCATATTTTCTGGACAAGAGCGCCAGTTTCGAATCCATCTCCTTGGGGTCGGCGTGAAGCAGGATATCGGCCATGTCATTGGCCGCCAGCGACGCCCAGCGCAGGCGCTCCCCCGCATCGGAGGGTGTGCGCAAGGGGGGCTCCCCCGTAGGTTTTTGCATGCACCGCTGGATGCTGTCCGGCAAGCCCCAGGCTTTGGCCACCCCCAGGCCCAGCGCCTCAAAACTCAGCCCCAGCACACTGGCCGAAGCCGTGGCCTCACTGACCGGCTGGCGGGCTGATGTGGTCAACCCGCGCACCGTGCGCGCTTCTTCAGGAAAATAAAACTCCACCAGCAAGCGGCCCAGGTTATGGAACATGGCGCCAATAAAGGCTTCCTCGGTGTCCCGCACCCCAGGGCACAGCTCGCTGGCAATCGATGCGGCCATCAAGGAGCGTAAAAACTCTTCTTTCAGGATATGGGCATGGGCTTTGTCCTGCATGTGCTCCAGCAGCACCAGGCTGAGCGCCATGTTGCGAATGCCGTTAAACCCCACCAGCGTGACCGCCCGTGAAACGGTGCTGATACTGCCACCGCGTGCGTAATGGGCACTGTTGACCAGCCGCAACAGCTTGTTGGTCAGTGCCACATCTTTCAGGATTTCATTGGTGACACTGTTGATGCTTTCCGTCTCGGACGTCGCCATGCCCTGAATGCGAACCACCGAATCCGACATGGCCGGGAAGTCGCTTTTGTGGCGCATGCGGCGCAACAAGAAATCAAGGGTGCTGCTGCCATGGGCGGCGGCGTCTGGTTCGTCGACTTTGGAAGAAGCGCTGGACCATTTGGCGAGTTCATCCCGAAAAACCTTGGCGCTTGCATGGCGTTGCATCGGGTCGTGGGCCAGGGCGCGCATCAGGATAGCCCGCAATTCGTCGTCAACGTCGCCACTCAGGTCGGCAGGAAGCGTGAGCTGTTCATGAATGACCCGGTAAATGGCACGCATGGGGTCGGCCAATACGATACCGGCTGAAAAAATGTCCACCAGCGGCGTCGCAGGCTTGCCTTGAGCTGCTTCGGGCGACATGTAACCCGGCGTGCCCCCATCCGCCACGGCCAGGTCCGCACCGCCTGCGCCATTGGCGTTGCTCATGCGCGCGGCAATGCCGAAGTCCATCACCCGCGCCCGACCCGCCTCGTCAACCATCACATTGGACGGCTTCAAATCGCGATGGACCACGCCAGTAGCATGGGCTACCACCAGGGCGTCCAGCACATCCATCATCAAGGCCACGGCCTCGGCGGGCGGCAAGGCATGGCGTTTGGTAATCACAGCGGCCAGGGTCTGCCCCGGAACGTATTCAAAGACCAGGTAGGGCTGCTGATCCTGCACATCAGCTTCAAACACCGGCACGATGTTGGGATGCGTGAGGCGGCTGACACTGCGTGCTTCCTGCAGCCACTGGGTGATGACAGATGAATCGGCCTCTTTGCCCACCTTCATCAGCTTGATGGCCACTTCGCGCTCAAGCCGGGGGTCAAATGCCAGCCAGACGACCGACTGGGCGCCCTGGCCCAGGATGCGGCGCAACTCAAAACGACCCAGCATGGCCGGCCCTTGCGGCGCAGAGAGACTGGTTGCGAATCGTTTTAAGGTGTTTAGTGGTGAAAAATCAACCATGAATCAATGTCAACAGGTAATTGGAAATGGAAGTCACTTATGTGACACAGAGTATGACATTGCTCAACGCGACAACAAGACAGCACGGCTTTTTGTTCGACAACGTACAGACACTCCATGCTTGGGAACGTAGCCTACACCAAAGCGTCCCATACCATTTATTTATATCCAATTCTTGACCATCATGAAGCTTGAAAACAAAGTTTGCATCGTCACCGGCGCCGCCAGCGGCATCGGCAAGGAAATCGCCCTCACCTTTGCACGGGAAGGCGGCAAGATCGTCATTGCCGACCTGAACCTGCAGGCTGCGCAGGCCAGTGCCGACGAAATCACACAATCCGGCGGTACGGCGATGGCCGTCGCGATGGACGTGACCAATGAAGAGCAGGTCAATACAGCCATCACCCAGGTGGTAGCGGCTTACGGCGGGGTCGATGTGCTGGTCAGCAATGCCGGCATCCAGATCGTGCATCCGATCGAGGAATTCCCCTTCGCCGACTGGAAGAAGATGTTGGCGATCCATCTCGACGGCGCGTTCCTCACCACCAAGGCCTGCCTGCCGCACATGCAAGCGTCGGGCAAGGGCGGCAGCATCATCTACATGGGCTCGGTGCACTCCAAAGAGGCCTCGGTGCTGAAGTCGGCCTACGTCACAGCCAAACACGGCCTGATCGGGCTGTGCAAAACAGTGTCCAAGGAAGGTGCTCCGCACGGCATTCGCGCCAACGTCATCTGCCCGGGCTTTGTGCGTACGCCGCTGGTCGAAAAACAGATACCCGAGCAGGCGGCAGAACTGGGCATCAGCGAAGACGACGTGGTCAAGAAGGTGATGCTGAAGGAAACCGTGGATGGCGAGTTCACAACGGTGCAAGATGTGGCACAGGTCGCCCTGCTATTTGCCAGCTTTGGCTCCAATGCGCTGACCGGTCAATCCCTGGTGGTCAGCCATGGCTGGTTCATGCAGTAACCCTGATCGACAAGCCGCAGGTGCGGCCTTCACTTCTCCCCTTGCCAAGTCATCAAACCGCTGCCGAACGGCTCCCTTAGGTCGCCGCCCCTAATGATTGAGATCGCGCAATAAAACGCCCCTATTTATTTGAATCCTTCCTAGAATTTGGCCACATGTTGCGTTGCAACATGGCAAGCCCGACCTGTTTTATTAAGGAAACTGAAATGACCATCTCCACCGGACAATTTCTCGAAACCAACAAAACAAACTTACAAGCACTTGAAAGCATGACGAACCAGGCATTGGCCGGCATTGAAAAACTCGTCGAGTTGAACCTCGCAACCTCCAAAGCTATTTTGGGCGAGTCTTTCAGCCATGCCCAAGCTGTTCTGTGTGCCAAAGATCCGCAAGAATTTCTGGCTCTGCAAAGCGATTATCTGAAACCTCTGACCGAGCAATCTGCCACGTATGCCCAGCAGGTTCAAGCCATCCTCACTGAAAGCAGCGCCGAAATTACAAAAACGGTAGAAGCCAAGACCGCCGAAGCACAAAAGACCTTCGGCGGCGTATTGGAAAACCTGAGCAAGAACGTGCCCGCCGGTAGCGAAACCGCGGTGGCCGCTTTCAAAAATGCCATGACTGCCAGCCAAAGTGCATTTGAGTCGGTCCAGAACGAAGCCAAAAAAGCGGTTGAAACCGCGCAGTTGAACTTCACCGCAGCGACCACCCAGAACGCCGAAGCGATCAAGAAAACCAGCAAAGCGGCTTGATTGCCAACACCTCAATAAAAAAACCCCGAAAATTCGGGGTTTTTTTATTTCAGACGGCCTGTCAAACTCAAACTGGCAAAGCCACTTTGTGATCGACGCTGTACTGGTAATCCTTGAAGATGTGCTCGGCACTCAAGGTCTGGTAGCTGCCATCGGCCAGACGGTTGGTCGTGTCTTTCAGGCGGTAGGTGGTGGAGCCGCAGGTCCAGCAATTGAAGTTGCGCATGTGGGTGCACAGGCAGGTTTTGTCCTTGACCGACAGCGTTTTCAGGTCGGGGTGCAAAACCACTTCGCGGTTGTAGGCCGTGATATAGGCGCAGCCGCCATTGCCGTCGAGCAAATACCCGTAGGCTTCGCAATTGGGGCGAATGCCCGAGCCAATGGCCGGTGTGTTCCGGAGCATGCGCATCGGGTAACCGGTTGGCGACACGGTGTTGACAATGATGTCTTCTTCGCTGGCCTTGAAGTATTCCTGCTTGGCTTTGTCCGGCAGACCGCATTCCTTGGCCACCGTAAAGCGGGTTGCCACCTGCACGGCAGCCGAGCCGGTTTCCAGAAATGACACGGCGTCGCTGCCGGTGAAAATGCCGCCGGCCGCCACCACGGGAATCTCCAGTTGCTCGGTCTTCAGGAACTGCACGATTTCTGCCGTGATGGTGGCCAGATCGTATTGCGCCCAGTCCATGCCGAAGCCCAGATGGCCGCCGGCCAGAGGGCCTTCCACGACCACGAAATCGGGGAAACGGTTCAATTTGGCGTTTTTGCGCAGGAACAGTTGCAAGGCCCGCACCGATGACACGATGATGCCCAGCTTGGCATCACGAAAACGCGGGTGGTCAGCCAGCAGCCCGAACGAGCCCAGATGCAGGCCGGCGCTCAGGGTGATGCCGTCAACGCCGGCGTCCAGCGCGGCGCTCATGCGCACCTGCAAGGTTTCACGCGGACCGTTCATGGTCAGCTTTTCCATGCAGTTGACAAAAATCAGGCCCTCGCCGCGCTTGGCGCTCATGGTGGACTCGACGTGCCGTTTTGTGGCCTCGGCCAACACGCCCAGATCGAACTTGATGATGGACTTGTCGGAGTTGTCGATGTTGTGCTTGTACAGGCGGGTCTTGTCTTTGACAAAACTGGTATCAAAGCGCCGGTCGGAAACGTCCGTGATCATGGCATCGGAAATATGGCCGATGCCGCCGAGCCGGGCCGCTTCCAGGGCCAGTTCAGCCGTTGAAATATCAACCCCCATGCCGCCAATCATGATCGGCACATACTCTTTTTTCCCGAACTTCAGGCGGAAGTCATCAACACGTTTCATCAAAATCCTTGGGGGGCTAATCGCAAGCCTGACCGGCTTGGCATGGGCAGAATTCTACCCGGTCAATATTTCAGATTTGTTGGATTGCCAATTCCCCTGATCGGTTTGAGTATTTCACGCAGGCGTCCTGTTTCTCTACCTGGACACGCGCCAGACGGCTGCCATACACATTCAGTTTCAGCCACTCGAACTCGGCCGCTAATTGAGCCTCGTCAACAATTCGCGTGTGCCACACCTTCTGCTCGGCATTCCAGCGGTAAGCCCGGGTTTTGAGCAGGTCTTTGGCATCGAACGGGGCGCCGGTCGCCTGCAAACGGTAAGTGGGCTGGCGACAGGCCTCGATGATTTTTGCCAGACCGCTCTGCCCCGACGTCGGCAGGGCTTGCCCCAACACCGCCAGCAGCGCGTGGCAATCGACCTCGGCGCGGTGGGCTTCGTAAAACCAGCCCTTCTCCAGCGCCAGGTATTCCAGCTTGGCCGAACCGTAACCCTCCTTCTTCCAGTCGATATCGGCAAAGGAGCAGCCCCACGGCAGCTGGACGAACGCGGGGATGCGCGCTTCGCAAAAAGGCCGGTCAAAACCGGCGTTGTGGGCAATCACCAGATCGGCGCCCGCCAACATGGCGGCAATCTTGGCTTCATCCAGGCGCTGCCCGCGCACCATCTCGTTGGAGATACCGGTAATGGCCTCGATCTCTTTGGAGATCGGCATGCCGGGGTCTTCCAGGCCGTCATAAACCACCACGTCCCCTACCGGCAAGCCGGTTGCAGTATCGACATCGACCTGCAACATGGCCAATTCGATGATTTTGTCGCTGGCGTGGTTGAGTCCCGTGGTTTCGGTGTCCAGCACCAGCACCCGCATCAGGGGGCCTTGCGGTACTCGGTCAAAGTGGTGAACGGGCACCAGCCGGCGCAGGACGCGGTAGTCAGGATTGAGTTCAAGCGCGGCCGCCATGGCGGCAAAGTCCATCGGCACAGCAGGCGCGGGGGTCGCAGGGCGTCGGGGTTTTGACGGCGCTTTGGGCTTGGCACCGAGCGCCACTGGTAGTTCGAAGGTATCAAAACCAAGTTGGAGTTGCGAGTCGGTCACAAAATTCTTTCGGATTCACATTTGATCAATCCGGCATTACACCGCACTCAGACCAATTGAGTTGGGTGTCAGGGTAAGTCCGGCCCCGCCGGCACGTTTCAGCGCTGGTTTTTCAGGTAAATTGAGGCGCTATCCGGCGTGCCGTGCGCCTGAGATGCTCCTATTTATATAGCACCATGACCTCCACGCCAAATCCCCCCCCGTCCGACGCCCGTTCCAAACCCACCTCACTGCGCCCGCTGCGCGGTGTTCGCGTGCTCAGTCTCGCCCTCAACCTGCCCGGCCCGGCGGCCCTGATGCGCTGCCAGCAAATGGGCGCCACCTGCGTCAAGCTGGAACCACCGCCGCCAGCGGGCTCGGCCCCGGGCGCGACCAGCGACCCCATGAACGTGTACAGCCGGACGGCTTACGAGGCGATGCACCAGGGCATTCGCGTCGGCGTGGTGGACCTCAAAACCGACAAAGGGCAAAAAGCGCTGCACCGGGAGCTGGCCAAAGCCGATGTGCTGATCACCTCGTTTCGCCCAGCTGCTCTGCAAAAACTCGGGCTGGACTGGAAGACGCTGCACAAACGCTACCCGGCGCTCTCCTGCGTGGCGATTGTGGGTGCGCCCGGCGCGCGTGCCAACGAGCCGGGCCACGACCTGACCTACCAGGCAGAAAACGACCTCATCAGCGGTCTGGCGTTGCCGCCCACCTTGTATGCCGACATGGGCGGCGCACTGATGGCGACTGAAGCAGTGTTGCAGACGGTGTTGGTCCAGCAACGGCAAGGCAAAAGCAGTTGTATTGAGGTTGCGTTGTCTGAGGCGGCGGGATTTCTGGCCTTGCCACGTGCCTGGGGGGCGACCACGCCCGGCACGGCCCTGGGCGGCGACCATGTCGGCTACCAGGTGTACCCGTGCAAAGATGGCCGCGTGGCGCTGGCGGCGCTGGAGCCGCACTTTGTCAAATCGCTGTGTGCCGCCGTGGGTATTGCAGACGCCAGCAATGCCAGCCTGAAGTCAGCCAGCAGTCGCCAAATGATCGCCAATTACCTGCTCACCAAGACCCGCAAAGCATTGGATAAATTGGCTATTGACAAAGACATTCCGCTTTATACGCTACCAAAACAATAGCTACAAATGATGACGGGACGGGGGCTAGCACTCTATTTATCTCTTATTTTGAATATTTTTACCATCCCAAGAAACTGACATGAACGATTTGAACGGCTACGACATTGAAGACCTGCGTGTGGGCATGAGCGCCACTTTTTCCAAAACCATCACCGAGGCCGACATCGTGTTGTTTGCCGGTGTGTCGGGCGACACCAACGCCATTCACATCAATGAAGAGTACGCAGCCGGTACGGCATTCAAGGGGCGAATTGCCCACGGCATGTTGTCAGCCAGCGTGATCTCGGCCGCTGTCGCCAATCGCCTGCCCGGCCCGGGCGCCATCTATATGGAGCAGAACCTGAAATTCCTGGCACCCGTGCGCCCCGGCGAAACCGTCCATGCCACAGTGCGCGTGCGCGAACTCACCCCCGAGCGGGGCCGCGTGCTGCTGGAAACCACCTGCAGCGTCAAAGGGGTCATGGTCATTGATGGCGAAGCGCTGGTCAAGGTCGATTCTTCCGTGCGCCGGGCGGCCAAGGCGGCGGCCAGAGCGGCGTCTTAAAGAGAAGAGCTGCGGCGCCGCAAGCGCCGTTCAGCCATCATCAATTACTATAAAAACAATAGCTACTCACCCTTATGTCATAAGGGCTAGAGGCTATTTTTATGCTGATTTAGTCAATAAAACGATGGCCCGGGCCTCCATCGCCTGCCCGAGTCCGACCGGGCCCATTTTTTCCGCCGTCTTGGCTTTGACGTTGACCTGATCGACCGCCACGCACAGCGCCAGCGCAATCCGGGCGCGCATGGCCGCCATGTGCGGCATCAGCTTGGGCGCCTGCGCAATCACGGTGCTGTCCACATTGCCGATCTCAAAACCCTTGTCGCGCACGCGCCGCGCCGCCTCGGCCAACAACACGCCCGAATCGGCGCCTTTGAAACGCACATCGGTATCGGGGAAATGCGTGCCGATGTCCCCCAGCGCCGCCGCACCGAGCAAGGCGTCGGTGATGGCGTGCAAGAGCACATCGGCATCCGAATGGCCGAGCAGCCCCAGATGAAAAGGAACCTCCACGCCGCCAAGGATCAGTTTGCGCCCTTCCACCAAAGCGTGGATATCCCAGCCTTCACCAATTCTGAAATTCATGTTGTTTACCTTTGACTGAGAGTTCACTTGGGAGCCGGCGCCGGCCCGACATGGCGCCCCACCAGCAGCGGCCTGCCCGAACGCGCTTTCAACACCGCTTCGGCCAGGGCGAAGTCTTCGGGGTAGGTCACCTTGAAATTCTGTGCGCTGCCCGGCACCAGCAGCGGCTGCGCGCCCATGAATTCCATGGCGCTGGACTCATCGGTTACCTTGTCGCCCGCCTGCTGCAATGCCTCGATCAGCGCGCCAATGCGAAACATCTGCGGCGTCTGGGCCAGCCATTTGTCGCTGCGGTCCAGCGTGTCCGCCACCCGGCCGCCCACTTCGCTTTTCAGCGTGTCAGGCAACTTGTGCGCCAGCAGGCCACCCACGGCGTCTAAGGCACAGGCGTCGATCAAGGTGTTGATCTGCTCCGCCGTGATCAGGCAGCGGGCGGCGTCATGCACCAGCACCCAGTCATTCGGCTCCGCGCCGCATTCCAGCAGAAAAATTAAACCATTAAATACGCTGGCAGCCCTTGTCGGGCCACCGCAAGCAGCTACCAATACCGTAGCAACATGCGATTCCAGAAAATCGTCATCGGCGGCCACCACCACGGTGGTTTGCGTGATGCGGTCTACGCTGGCAAAAGCGGCCAGCGTGTGCATCACCATCGGCTGGCCGGCCAGAACCTGGTACTGTTTCGGACCCTCTGCCCCTGAGCGCGAACCGGTGCCGGCACAGGGAATCACGGCCCAAAAGCGGGCATCAGAGGGGACTTGGGAGGGGGAATTGGGGGTGAGATCAGTCATGGGTGTGGCCCCATTCTAAAATGGGTGTTACTGCTTGAAGACACCCCCCGCCTCACCGCGTGGGGTGTTTTGTATTTGTGTTTTTGAACTCCTCGCGCAGGCACGCGTTGTTTTGTTGATTAGGCGACTCATGGACTTACCCAAACTGCACCCTGGCAAACGCTACACCCTGCCCCGCCCCGTGGGCTCCGCCGATGCGCTGCTGCTGGCCCAACTCGGGCTGCGCGAGAAGGGCAACGGCAAACTGACGGCCATCGTCACCGCCAACGCCACCGACGCCCAGCGCCTGATCGACGAAATGGCGTTCTTCGCGCCCGGCCTGCGCTGCGTGCTGTTCCCGGATTGGGAAACCCTGCCTTACGACACGTTTTCACCGCACCAGGATTTGATCAGTGAGCGCCTCGCCACCCTGTGGCGCATCAGCCAGCGCGACAAAGAAACGGGCGCCGACGTCGTCATCGTGCCCGCCACCACCGCGCTGTACCGGCTGGCACCGCCGAGCTTCCTGGCCGGTTACACCTTCCACTTCAAGGTCAAGCAAAAGCTCGACGAAGCCAAATTCAAGGCCCAGTTGACCCTTGCCGGCTACAGCCACGTCACTCAGGTGGTGAGCCCCGGCGAGTACGCGGTGCGCGGCGGCCTGATCGACCTGTTCCCGATGGGCAGTGCCGTGCCGTATCGGGTGGACCTGTTCGACGACGAGATCGACAGCATCCGCACCTTCGACCCCGACAGCCAGCGCAGCCTGTACCCGGTGCCCGAAGTGCGTCTGCTGCCCGGGCGCGAGTTCCCGATGGACGACGACGCCCGCGCCAAATTCCGCAACCGCTGGCGCGAACTGATCGAGGGCGACCCAACCAAGAGCCGCATCTACAAAGACATTGGCAACGGCGTGGCGACGGCCGGGATCGAGTACTACCTGCCGCTGTTCTTTGAAGAAACCGCCACCGTGTTTGACTACCTGGGTGCGGAGGCCACGGTGGTGCTGCATGGCGATCTGGAACCGGCATTCCAGCATTTCTGGCAAGACACCAAGGAGCGCTACCGGCTGGTGCAAGGCGACCGTGAACGCCCGGTGCTGCCGCCGGAGTCGCTGTTTCTGGGGATTGAACAGTTTTACGCCCGGGTCAACCAGCATGCGCAACTGGCGATCAAAGCGCCCGACGGCGACCAGAACAACGCCTTCGCCGAACTCGGCCCGCTGCCCGCGCTCACCGTGGTGCGCGGCTCGGACGACCCGCTGGCGCAGCTCAAAGAACACATTCGCCAGACAAAACAGCGCGTGCTGGTGTTGGCCGAAAGCGAAGGCCGCAAGACCAGCCTGCTCGATTTCCTGCACGCCAGCCACCTGAGCCCGCCGTCGTTCGACTCGCTGGCAGAGTTCCAGAAGAGCGATGAACAAGTCGGCATTGCCACCTCCAGCCTGAACGTCGGCTTTGCCTGGCTGGAAGCGGGCATCGATTTCGTCACCGAGACCGAGCTGTTCGCCGCCGGCCCGACCACGCGCCGACGCAAAAAGCAGGAACAGGTCAGCGATGTCGAAGCGCTGATCAAGGACCTGAGCGAGCTCAACATCGGCGACCCGGTGGTCCATTCGGCGCACGGCATTGGCCGCTACCGGGGGCTGATCAACCTGGATCTGGGCAACAAACAGGCCAATGGCGAACAGGAGATGCAGGAGTTTTTGCATCTGGAATATGCTGACAAAGCCACCCTGTATGTGCCGGTGAGCCAGTTGCAACTGATCAGCCGCTACACCGGCGTGAGCCCCGACGAAGCGCCGCTGCACCGCCTGGGCTCCGGCCAGTGGGAAAAAGCCAAGCGCAAGGCCGCCGAGCAGGTGCGCGACTCGGCC
>JAZKHK010000154.1:0-15859 GCA_040385425.1 Pseudomonadota bacterium
TCTCAAAGTGGCCTATGGCGGCATTCAGGCTGTCAAGGGCGTTGACTTTGAAGTGCACGAAGGCGAACTGGTTTCCCTGATCGGCTCCAACGGGGCCGGCAAAACCACCACCATGAAGGCCATCACCGGCTCCCTGCCCATCAAGGATGGCGACATTGAGTACCTGGGCAAAAGCATTCGCGGCCAGGGTCCGTGGGACCTGGTGAAGCAGGGGCTGGCCATGGTGCCGGAAGGGCGCGGCGTGTTCACCCGCATGACCATCATTGAGAATCTGCAGATGGGTGCCTACATCCGGGACGACAAGCCCGATATCCAGGCCGATATCGACAAGATATTCACTATTTTCCCCCGTCTCAAAGAGCGCCGCGACCAGTTGGCCGGCACCATGTCCGGCGGTGAGCAGCAAATGCTGGCCATGGGCCGCGCCTTGATGAGCCGTCCCAAAGTGTTGCTGCTGGATGAGCCGTCCATGGGCCTGTCGCCCATCATGGTGGACAAAATTTTTGAAGTGGTGCGCGATGTCTATGCGCAGGGCGTGACCGTGCTGCTGGTGGAGCAAAACGCCAGCCGCGCACTGGCCATTGCCGACCGCGGCTACGTCATGGAATCGGGCATCGTGACCATGAGCGGCGATGCCAAAGAGATGCTGAGCGATCCCAAGGTGCGTGCGGCTTACTTGGGCGAGTGAGTTTTCTCGGGAGTGATTGGCCCCCACTCACTCCCCCCGCCCTCTCCCGCCCCGCCGGGCGGAAGAGGGAGCCTCATTTGGCCGCGTGTTTGAAGGCTGGACGTACACGCGCTGCTGTTCGTTGATGGTTCTCTCATTTTTGGGTTCTCGTCACAATGCGTTCAGGAGACATACAAATGATCACCCCTAATCCTGCCACCCAGCCGCGTCAGTTTCTGGAGTTTCTTTATCAAACGGCCGTGCTGCGGGCGTTGCCTTTGCACAATACGGCCGCGTACTTGCCGCCACCGCCTAAAGGTCGGACTTTGGTGCTGGGGGCCGGCAAGGCTGCGGGTGCCATGGCGCAGGCGGTTGAGGCTTTCTGGCCATTCGATGCGCCACTGAGCGGTCTGGTGGTCACGCGTTACCAGCACATACCGCCGCGCCCGCCGGGGCTTAAATCACGCATTGAGGTGGTCGAGGCGGCCCATCCGGTGCCTGACGCTGCCGGTTTGGTGGCTGCCCAGCGCATCCTGGCTCTGACGCAGGGCCTGACGTCAGACGATCTGGTGCTGTGCCTGATATCGGGCGGGGGCTCGGCCTTGCTCACGTTGCCCGCCGAGGGTTTGACGCTGGAAGACAAACAGCGCATCAACAAAGCCTTGCTCAACAGCGGCGCCAACATCGCCGAGATGAACTGCGTGCGCAAACACCTCTCGCGCATCAAGGGCGGCCGTCTGGCGCATGCCTGTTTTCCGGCGCGGGTGGTGACGCTGGCCATCAGCGATGTGCCGGGGGACGACCCGGCCATCATCGCCAGCGGGCCGACGGTTGCCGACCCCACGACCTGCGCCGAAGCGCTATCAATTTTGGAGCGCTATAACGTTGCTGTACCTGGGCATGTAACTGATTTGCTTAACAATGGGGCACTCGAAACCCCCAAACCCGGCCATTCCGCCTTGGCCGGCGGCCAAGTCCACCTGATCGCCACCCCTGCGCAATCGCTGGAGGCCGCCGCCGATGCCGCCCGCGCGGCCGGCTTGGCGGCGTACATCCTGAGCGATGAAATGGAAGGCGAGTCGCGCGAGGTCGGCAAAGTGCATGCCGCCCTGGCCCGCGCCGTGGCGCGCAGCGGCCAGCCATTCCAGAAGCCTTGCGTGATTCTGAGTGGTGGTGAAACCACGGTGACGGTGCGCCCGCAGGCGCCCGGTGCGCCGCGGGGCCGTGGCGGTCGCGCCGGTGAGTTTTGCCTGGGGCTGGCGCAGGCTTTGCAGGGGCAGCCCAAGGTGTACGCGCTGGCGGCGGACACCGACGGGATCGATGGCGTTGAAGATAACGCCGGGGCCTGGGTCGAGCCCACCACGCTCAAGCGCGCGCTGGCATTGGATATGAAAATTGACAGTTACCTGGACCGCAACGATGCCTACGCCTACTTTGCAGGTTTGGGCGATCTGGTCACCAGCGGGCCAACCTTTACCAATGTCAATGATTTTCGAGCTGTGCTGGTGTTGTGAGTCTTTTGTGTCATGTTGTTTGATTTTGCTCAAGATAACAAAGGGGTAAGCGGAGCACAGTCGGGCCATGTTCTCACCCCCTATTCTTAATCCCTCTACCGAAAGACAAATAGCCGCGCGGGGGGAGTCCTTGCTCAGGCGCTCTGCTTCCATGCCGTGGGTTTGTTATATCGAATCGGGTCGTGTGGCCTTGGGTGTGGTGGACGGCGAAACCATGGAGTACCAGTTGGGCATGGCCGAAGGGCCGTGCTGGCTGGAAGCCACCTCCGCGGTCTTGAATCTCCCCAATGTCGTGGATGCTGTGGCAGAAACCGAAGTCGTATTGCGGCGGGTTCCCGTGGCCGAATTCCGCCAATCACTCGCTGATTTGCCTCAATCCGCCCAGGCCGTTTTACATGACGTGGCCAAGGCGCACCGCCAGCAAACCGAACTGGCGGTGAGCCGCCTGGCCAAAGACGCGGAAGCCCGTTGTGCCGAATGGCTGCTGCGTCATGCCCAGACCGGCGACAAAGGGGTCATGGCGGTGCTGCTCCAGCAGCGCAAGCGGTCCATTGCCGCACAACTGGGCATCGCCCCTGAAACACTGTCCCGCGTGTTGCGCCACTTGCGTGAACGCAGCCTGATCAGCGGTTCCGGACGAATCCTCAATCTGGTTGATCCGACGGGGCTGCGCTCATTGGCGGGTGTTTAAGGCACGCCTGTCATCGTTTTTCCTGACCGGGCAAGCACCTCGAAATTCTTTGGAATTGGCCGGCTGAACTGCTTCGCGTTCGCCGCCGGCCCTGTCCCCGGCTTCAGGTCTTTTTGAAGATGCCGACCTTGCTCAGGATGAAGATCAGGAGCACCGCGCCGGCCAGTGAGACCGCAAAGCGCACGATGCTGCCCGTGGCTGCGATGCCCATCAGTCCAGCAATCCAGAAGCCCAATAGAGAACCAACCACACCCACCAGCACGTTGGCGATCCAGCCCATCTGGGCGTTGGTTTTCATCACGATGCTTGCCAGCCAACCGACGATGCCACCAATAATCAACGAGATAATCCAGCTCATAGCCATACTCCTTTAACAAGTGAACGTCATTGAAGCTATCCACGATGCGCGCACGAAACGTGCTCTTCATGGGGCTTTCCTTCGCTTGTGAGGAAAGCGGCATAACCCTCTGCCGGATTGCAGCGGTCTACCCCTCCCATCAGAAAATAGTAGGGACAAAGAAACTTGCCGTCAATCGGATTGGTCTAGTCGGGGGCGCAACGGGATAAAGGCCTACACCAGGGCCTCATGCCGGCCTGCTTGCGGACCCTTATCCGCCGAAAAGCGTTCAGGCGATCAAGCCGTCAATGCCTGCAATACATGTTCCGCCGTCGCCGGTGCTGCCAATTGCACTGGCAGACCATCCCCGCGCGTCCGCGCCACGGCATCGCGCAAGGCCTCAAACACGCTGATCGCCAGCATGAAGGGCGGCTCGCCCACGGCCTTGCTGCCGAACACGTTGTCTTCCCGGTTCGGTTCCGGCCAGAGCTCAACCTTGAAGTGCGCCGGCACGTCGCCGGTGGTCGGAATTTTGTAAGTGCTGGGAGCGTGGGTGCTCAGGTTTCCCTTGTCGTTCCACACCAGTTGCTCGGTGGTGAGCCAGCCCATGCCCTGCACAAAGCCGCCTTCGATCTGGCCGATGTCGATGGCCGGGTTGATGCTGCGGCCCACGTCGTGCAGGATGTCCACCTTGAGCACGCGGCTTTCGCCGGTGAGGGTGTCGATGGCGACTTCGGTGCAGGCGGCGCCATAGGCAAAGTAATAAAACGGGCGCCCGCTCAAGGTGGCTTTGTCGTAGTGGATTTTGGGCGTGCGGTAAAAACCGTCGCTCCAGAGCTGGATGCGGTTGGCGTAGGCCAGCTTCACGACCTCGTCAAAGTGGCGGGTGACTTGGGGCGAGATCACTTGCCCGCCGGCAAAGCGGATGGCACCGGCGCCGCAGCCATCGAGCCCGCAAACGAACTGGGCCAGGTTGTCGCGCACATGGCGCGCCGCAAACTGAGCTGCGCGGCCATTGAGGTCGGTGCCGGCCGAGGCGGCGGTGGCCGAGGCGTTGGGGATTTTGCTGGTGTCGCTGGCAGTCGCCAGCACGCGCTCGAACGGTACGCCCAGCTCGTCAGCCACAATTTGCGCCACCTTGGTGTGCAGACCCTGACCCATCTCGGTGCCGCCGTGGTTCACCTGGATGCTGCCGTCCAGATAGACATGCACCAGCGCCCCGGCCTGGTTGAACAGCGTGGCGGTAAATGAGATGCCGAATTTGACCGGCGTGATGGCGATGCCGCGCTGGAGCACCGGATTCTGGGAATTCCAAGCCAAAATGGCCTCTAGCCGGCGTCGGTAGTGCGCAGATCGCTCCAATTTCGATAGCAAGGGGGCGAGGATGTTGTCTTCCACCTTCATGCCGTAGTGCGTGGTGTCGCGCCGCGTCACGGTTTGGATGGGCTGGGTCAGCACTTCGTCGGAATACAGGTTGCGCAGCCGCACATCGAGCGGGTCCAGCTTCAGGTGGCGCGCGATGTCGCTCATGATTTGCTCCATCACGATCATGCCTTGCGGTCCGCCGAAGCCGCGAAAGGCGGTGTGGCTTTGGGTGTTGAGCTTGCAGCGGTAGGACGCGATCGCCACGTCTTCCAGAAAGTAGGCGTTGTCCAGGTGGAAGATGGCGCGGTCGGCCACCGGGCCGGACAGGTCGGCACTGAAACCGCAGTTGGCCGCCATCATGACCTGCAGGCCATGCAGGCGCCCGGTGGCGTCAAAACCGACGGTGTACTCGTAGGCAAACGGGTGGCGTTTGCCGGTGATCATGAAATCTTCGTCACGGTCCAGCCGCAGTTTGATTGGGCGTTTGAGCTTGTTTGCTGCCACCGCCGCCCACACTGCCAGGTGCCCGGCCTGCGTTTCCTTGCCGCCAAACCCTCCCCCCATGCGCCGGCATTCCACGCGCACGGCGTGGTTGTCCAGCCCGAGCGCGTGCGCCACCCAGTGCTGCACTTCGCCGGGGTGTTGGGTACTGGAATGAATTAGCCACTGGTTTTGCTCCTGCGGCAGCACGTAGGCAATCTGGCCTTCGAGGTAGAAATGTTCCTGGCCGCCGACTTCGAGCGTGCCGCTCAGGGTGTGCGTAGCGGTGGCCAGCGCCTGTGCGGCATCGCCGCGCTTCACAAACACCGGCGGCAGCACATAGCTTTGTGCCGCCAGCGCGTCCTTGACCGTGAGGATGGCGGGCAGGGCCTCGATGTCGAGTTGCACCTTGCGCGCGGCGTGGCGGGCCTGCATCATCGAGTCGGCCACCACCAGGCCGATGACCTGGCCGATGTGCTGCACGGTGTCGATGGCGAAGACGGGCTCATCCCCGGCAAAGGCGGCCAGCATCGGGTCGCCCGGAATGTCCCGCGCCAGAATCACGTCGCGCACGCCGGGCAGGGCGCGGGCGGCGCTGGTGTCCACCGCGCGCAGCTTGCCGTGGGCGGCGGTCGAGAGAATGGGCGCGGCGTACAGCGTGCCGCGCACCTCGGGAATGTCGTCGATATAGGTCACGGCGCCGGCGACCTGGGCTGCGGCGCTCTCATGCGGCGTGCTGGTGCCGCAGGCGGTCTTTCGGGAGGCATGGGTCGATGCCGACCCTTCGACCAGCTCACGCTGCAGCGGCTGCAATTTCGGGGTGTTCTTCATGCGGTTTCTCCTTCCAGCGTGAAGGATTCGAGGTTGATCTGCGACACGCCCTGGCTTTCCAGCCAGAAGCGCTGCAGCAGGTTGCCCAGCACCTGCACGCGGTAGGCACTGGAGGCGCGCATGTCCGAGATCGGTTGAAACTCGCCGCGCAGCGTGGCCATGGCTTGTTGCACGGTGGCCTGCGTCCAAGGTTGATTCATCAAAGCAGCCTCAGTTTTGACCGCCCGCACCGGCGTGGCCGCCACGCCGCCGACGCCGAGGGAGGCCCGCACCACCTGGCCGTCCTCGAGGTGAAGGTTCACTGCCAAGCAAACGGCCGAGATGTCGTCGTCAAAGCGTTTGGAGATTTTGTAAACCCGTGACAGTTCCTGCGGTGTTGCCTTGGGCACCTTGATCCACGCCAGCACTTCGTCCGCTGCGATCACGTTTTTCCGGTAGCCGGTGTAGAGCTGCTCCAGCGGCATTTCCCGGTGGCCACGCTGGCTCATCAGCACCACATTGGCGCCCAGCGCAATCAGCAGCGGCATCGAGTCGCCAATCGGCGAGCCGTTGGCGACATTGCCGCCCAGCGTGCCCGAGTTGCGCACCGGCAGCCCGGCAAAGCGGGCGGCAAAAGTGCTCAAGTGCGGCCGGTCCGCCACCAGGGTGGCAAAAGCATCCGTCAAAGTCACGGCGGCGCCTATGGCCATGTGGTGCGGATACTGTTCCACCCGCCGCAGTTCCTGCACTTGGGTTACATCCAATACTTTGGGAAACTGCATGTGGAGCTTGTTGATCCACAGCCCCACATCGGTGCCCCCCGCCACGATCTGGGCGTCGGGGTGGGTTGCGCGGGCAGCCAGCAGCTCAACCAGATTTTTTGGAGAAATATAAGACAAATCAGCCTCTAGCCCGCATGATTCCTGCGTGAGTAGCTCCATTTTTTGTAGCAGTTCTGTTTCGTTCACCGGCACTGGCGGCAGTTGTGCCATCTGTTGTGCCGCGTCCAGAATGGGCCGGTAGCCGGTGCAGCGGCACAGATTGCCCGAGAGTTCTTGCTGCGCCAGTTCGCGGCTGATGGGCTGACCCTGGCGCACATGGTTCTGGTACATGCCAAACAGGCTCATGACAAAACCGGGCGTGCAAAACCCGCACTGGCTGCCGTGGCATTCCAGCATCGCCTGCTGGGCCGGGTGCAGGCTGCCGTCCGGGGCGCTCAGGTCTTCGGCGGTCCATAGCGCCAGACCGTTCACTGAGTGGGCCAGGCGGATGCAACTGTTCACCGCGCTGTACTTGAGATGGCCTTGGCCGTCAGCCTCGCCCAGCACCACGGTACAGGCACCGCAATCGCCCTCGTTGCAACCCTCTTTGGTGCCAGTGCAGTGCAGGTCTTCACGCAGCACCTGCAGCAAAGTGCGGGTCGGAGCGATGTTGGGCAGCGACACGATGTCGCCGCGTCGTACGAATTGAAGGTCTGGGTTCTTCATGGGCAGATCCTTGAGCGGGAAGAGGGAAACAGAATCAGGATAAGGCATCAAAAATGCACACGTGTTTAGGCTAGCATATGCCCTCGGTCAGGGGGAAGGTATGCAAGGTTTGCGCCTGTCCCTGTACTCAACAAGATTTAACTGGCATCAACTTTGCGTGTGATTGCCATCGGCCAAACCGTGACCCAAATTGAAACCACCCGTTCCATGACGATTCCCCCCCGACTGCAGCTTGCGGGCATTACCAAGAGCTATCCCGGCGTGGTGGCCAACAGCGATGTGTCCCTGACCGTCCTGCCTGGCGAAACCCATGCGGTGCTGGGTGAGAACGGCGCCGGCAAATCGACGCTGATGAAAATCATCTATGGCTCGGTCAAGCCCGACGCCGGCACGGTGCTGTTCAACGGCCAGCCGGTACACATCCGCAACCCGCAAGAGGCGCGGGCCCTGGGCATCAGCATGGTGTTCCAGCACTTCAGCCTGTTTGACACCATCACCGTGGCCGAGAACGTCTGGCTCGGTTTGAATAAAAAATTGAGTCTGCTGGAAGTCACCCGCAGCATCACCGCCAAGGCCTCTGAATACGGGCTGGACATTGACCCCAGCCGTCCGGTGCACACCTTGAGCGTGGGCGAGATGCAGCGGGTCGAAATCATCCGCGCCCTGCTGACCAATCCGCAACTGCTGATTCTGGACGAACCCACTTCAGTGCTGACGCCGCAGGCGGTGGAAAAGCTGTTTGTGGTGCTGAAAAAACTGGCCAGCGAGGGCTGCAGCATTTTGTACATCAGCCACAAGCTGCATGAAATTCGCGAGCTGTGCAATGCCTGCACCGTGCTGCGCGGCGGCAAAGTCACTGGCGTCTGCAACCCGGCCCAAGAGTCCAACGCCTCGCTGTCCAAAATGATGATCGGGGCCGAACCGCCCCAACTGACCCGCCGTGCGCCCCAGTTGGGTGCGCCGATGTTGCGCGTGCAAAACCTGACGCTGGCCCGCGAGGACCAGTTTGGCGTGGACCTGGAAGGCATCACGCTTGAAGTCCGCGCCGGCGAGGTGGTCGGCATTGCGGGGGTTTCCGGCAACGGCCAGAAGGAATTGTTTTACGCCCTGTCGGGCGAAGATGTGCGCGCGCTGTCGGGGTCGATCCATATCGGTGACGCGGACGCCTCGCATCTGCACCCGGGCGGGCGGCGCAAACTGGGCCTGCATTTTGTGCCCGAAGAGCGCTTGGGCCGCGGTGCCGTGCCGACGCTGGGGCTGGCGCACAACCTGCTGCTCACGCGCAACGAATCCATTTCCAACCCGCGCTTTGCGGGCGGCTGGATTCGTGTGAATCAGTTGCAAGCCCACGCGGCGGACATCATCAAACGTTTTAACGTCAAGGCTGGTGGTCCCCACTCCCTGGCGCGCTCGCTGTCGGGTGGCAATTTGCAGAAATTCATTGTGGGCCGCGAAATTGACGCCAACCCCAAATTGTTCATCGTGTCGCAACCGACCTGGGGTGTGGACGTGGGCGCAGCCGCGCAAATCCGCAGTGAAATCCTGGAATTGCGCGACGCCGGTTGCGCCGTGCTGGTGGTCAGCGAAGAGCTCGATGAATTGTTTGAAGTGAGCGACCGCCTGCATGTGATTGCCCGCGGTCAACTGTCGCCATCGGTGCCGATTGGCGACGCGACGGTGGAACGAATAGGGGAGTGGATGAGCGGCCTGTGGCATGAGGATGTGCAAGCGCACCTGGCAGATATGGAGGCCTTGGACCCGCTGGCCTTGGCAGAACAGACGGGAGCGGCCCATGCTTAAGCTTGAAGCCCGACCGCAACCTTCCGCCGTCTGGACTTATGCCTCGCCCTTGCTGGCCTTGCTGGTGACAGTCCTGATTGGGGTGGCGCTGTTCGCCGCCTTGGGCAAGGACCCGATAAGCGGCCTGGCCGTCTTCTTCTGGGAGCCGATTCGCAGCGCGTATGCCTTGGGCGAGTTGACAGTCAAGGCCACGCCTTTGCTGCTGATCGCGCTGGGCCTGGCCGTGTGCTTTCGCTCCAATGTCTGGAACATCGGCGCCGAAGGCCAGTATGTGCTGGGCGCCATCGCGGCCAGTGGCGTGGCGCTGCTGGCGGACAAAACCACCGGTGGCTGGATCGTGATCCCGATCATCCTGGCGGGTATTCTGGGCGGCATGTTCTGGGCCGCGATCACGGCCTGGCTGCGCGACCGCTTCAATGCCAACGAAATTCTGGTGAGTTTGATGCTGGTGTATGTGGCCGGGCTCTTGCTGAGTTACATCGTTTCCGGTCCCTGGAAAGACCCGCAGGGCTACAACTTTCCGCAAACCAAGACCTTTGAGCTTGTCACGCGCATTCCGCGCCTGTTTACGGGCTCGCGCGTCAGCATTGGCGTGTTTCTGGCCTTGCTGGGCGTGGTGGGGACGTGGATTTTCCTGTTCCGCACCCGCGCCGGTTTTGCGCAGCAGGTCGGTGGTCTGGCGCCGGCAGCGGCGCGTTACGCCGGGTTTTCTTCGCGTCGGGCCTTGTGGGTGGCGCTGCTGGTGTCGGGCGGCATGGCCGGTCTGGCGGGCGCACTGGAAGTGGCGGGACCGATCGGGCAGCTCACGCCTTATGTGCCGGCTGGTTATGGCTTTGCCGCCATCATCGTTGCCTTTGTCGGGCGCTTGCACCCGGTGGGCATGGTGTTCTCGGCCATTTTGATGAGCATGTTTTACATCGGCGGCGAGCTGGCGCAGTCGCGTCTGGGCTTGCCCAAGTCGATGACGGGCGTGTTTCAGGGCCTGCTGCTGTTCACCTTGCTGGCGTGCGACACGCTGGTGAATTACCGCTTGAAGTGGAAGAAATAATGGAATCCTATGCATTGCTGATCGCCGCGACGCTCAACGCCGGCACCGTGCTGGCCCTGGCTTCGCTCGGCTTGTTGATCAACGAGAAAGCGGGCATCGTCAACCTGGGGGCCGAAGGCATGATGTTGTGCGCCGCCATTGCCGGTTTTGCGGCGGTGGTCCACACCGGCAGCGATCTGGCCGGTTTTGCCGCCGGCATGGGCGCGGGGGCTTTGCTGGCTCTCATTTTTGGCGGCCTGGTGATCTGGCTCAACACCAATCAATATGCCACCGGCCTGGCCGTGAGTCTGTTTGGCGCCGGGTTTTCTGCCTTTGCCGGCCAGACCTATGTGCAGGAAAAAATGCCGGAGCGCCCTAGCTTTGCCGTGCCTTATCTGGCGGACATCCCGCTGGTCGGCCCGGCCCTGTTCCGGCACCATCCGCTGGTCTACCTGACCATTGCATTGGCGCTGGGCCTGATCTGGTTTTTGTACCGCACGCGTGCCGGTCTGGTCTTGCGCAGCGTCGGCGAAAGCCCGGAATCAGCACACGCATTGGGCTACCCGGTGCGCCGCATCCGCCTGCTGGCGGTGGTGGTCGGCGGCGCCTTGTGCGGGTTGGCTGGGGCTTATATCTCGATTATTTACACCCCCTTGTGGGTTGAAGGCATGGTGGCGGGTAAAGGCTGGATCGCCCTGGCCCTGACCACGTTTGCCACCTGGCGCCCGGCCCGGGTGTTGCTGGGGGCCTATCTGTTTGGCGGCGTCACCATGCTGCAATTTCACTTGCAGGGTGTCGGTGTCGAGATCCCCAGCCAGTTCTTGACCATGCTGCCGTATGTCTCGACCATCGTGGTGCTGGCGCTGATTTCGCGCAACCCGCAGTGGATTCGCATCAACATGCCGACCTCGATTGGCAAACCTTTTTACCCCGGTTCCTGATTTCCTCCAGTTCATAATGAACTTTTTTCAACCCTGTCGTAACCCCCTCCCAAGAAGGAATTGACATGACCGACCTGCAAAAACGCTCGCTACTCAAAATCGCAGCACTCACCGCCGTGGCCTCCGCTGCGCTGGTGGGTTGCGGCAAAAAAGAAGAGCCAGCGCCTGCCCCGGCTCCTGCGCCAGCCGCTTCGGCGCCGGCCCCCAAGCCCGAGCCTTTGAAAATCGCTTTTGCCTATGTCGGCCCCGTGGGCGATGGCGGCTGGAGCTTTGCACACGACAACGGCCGTAAAGCCATTGAAAAAGAATTCGGCGACAAGATCAAGACCTCGTTTGTCGAGAGCGTGCCCGAGTCCGCTGATGCCGAGCGCGTGCTGCGCGACATGGCTACGCAAGGCAACAAGCTGATTTTCGGCACCACCTTTGGCTACATGGAATCCATGCTCAAAGTGGCGGCCGATTTCAAGGACGTGAAGTTCGAGCACGCCACCGGCTACAAGCAGGCCGACAACATGCGCACCTACGACAGCCGCACTTACGAAGGTGCGTACATGGCCGGCGTGATCGCCGGCAAGATGACCAAGACCAACACCCTGGGTGTGGTGGCGTCGGTGCCAATTCCTGAAGTGATCCGCAACATCAACAGTTTCACTTTGGGCGCCCAGTCCAGCAACCCCAAGATCAAGACCAAAGTGGTGTGGGTGAACGGCTGGTTTGACCCACCAAAAGAAACCGAAGCGGCCACCTCGCTGATCAATGGCGGCGCCGACGTGCTGTTCCAGAACACCGATTCGCCTGCCGTGCTCAAGACCGCCGAGGCCAAGGGCAAGCGCGCTTTCGGCTGGGATTCCGACATGACCGCCTACGGCCCCAAAGCCCATCTGGCATCCAGCGTGATCAACTGGGGTCCGTACTACATCAAGGCCACCAAGGAAGCCCTGGAAGGCAAGTGGACGGGTGGCGGCCACACGTGGTGGGGCGTGAAGGAAGGCGCGATTGACATCGTGTCCATCGCGGAAGATGTGCCCGCCGAAACCAAGGCCAAAGTGGAAGAAGTCAAAAAAGGTTTGACCGATGGCAGCTTCTCCATCTGGAAAGGCCCGATTACCGACAACACCGGCAAAGTCCAAATCGCCAAGGACACGGTGGCTGATGACAAGTTCCTGGGTGGCCTGAGCTTCTTCGTCAAGGGTGTCGAGGGCAAGGTGCCGGGTAACAAATAATTGCTCTTGTTACTTGATTGCCGTCAAAAAACCGCCTTCGGGCGGTTTTTTGTTTTATAGCTACAACACCTGACTGGTTTATCAAAGTATTGATATAAGTTACATACAAAACAATAGGTATGCCTCACAATACTGCCCAACACTTGCTGCGCGGGTTCGCGCCTGGTGTTCATTAATTAACAACTCTGGAAAAATATCATGACCAACCGTCGCGAATTTATTGTTCAACTCAGCTTGGGTGGCGCAGCCTTGACAGCCGGTAGCGCAATGGCCGCCGCTCCCATGGTTGTGGAAACAGATGCTCAAGCCAAGGCGCTGGGCTATGTGGCCGATGCCACCAAGGCAGACAAGGTGAAATTCCCCAAGTACGCTGCTCCCCAAGCTTGCTCCAACTGCTCGCTGTACCAAGGTAAAGCAGCTGCTACGGGTGGCTGCGCTTTGTTTGCTGGCAAAGAAGTGTCTGCCAAAGGCTGGTGCTCTGCTTACGCCAAGAAGGCCTAATTCAGGCTTTTTCAGGGCTGGCTCTAGCAGCCACCCTGAATACCCGAGGCACCGAAAGGTGCCTTTTTTCGTCCCAAAGTAGTTGGCCATGCCGGCCAGCAGACGCAGGCTTTGCGATACTCGGGGGATGCAGTTACAAGATATTCTTTATTCCCAAGGCTTTGGCACACGTCGCGTGTGTGCTGGGCTGGTACAACAGGGTTTGGTTCAGGTTTATGAGTCAAATGAGGCTCTAGCCCCCGTCCCCTGTGCGCAGTCAGCTACTGAATTTATAGCAGATGGCTTGCGCTTTCGGGTCCAGGGCGTGGACTGGCCGTTTCATGAAAAAGCCTACGTGATGCTCAACAAGCCCACCGCCACCGAGTGTTCACAAAAACCTTCGACTTATCCCAGCATCTACACCCTGCTGCCGTCGCCGCTGCGTTTGCGTCCGCAAAAAGGCGCGGTGCAAGGCGTGCAGGCAGTCGGGCGGCTCGATCAGGACACCACCGGCTTGCTGCTGCTGACGGACGATGGCAAGTTCATTCACCGCATGAGTTCGCCGCGCCATCATGTGCCCAAGGTGTATGAAGTGACGGTGAAACACCCGCTCGATGACGTGCAAGTCAATAAACTGCTGGCCGGTGTGGTGCTTGACGACGACCCCAAGCCGGTGCGTGCGGCCGCCTGTGAGGCGGTATCGAGCCACCATCTGCGTCTGACGCTCACAGAGGGCAAGTACCACCAGGTCAAGCGCATGGTGGCGGCAGTCAGCAACCGCGTGGAAGGTTTGCAGCGTTCGCAAATTGGCGGCCTGCGCTTGCCTCATGATCTGGCGCCCGGTCAGTGGCGCTGGTTGAGTCAGGCTGATCTGGCCAGCATCGCGGGTTAAACAGCAGTAACTGCTTTTGCCGATCTGTTTCTGGCCTCCGCAGCAAGGGCCGGGCTCACAGGCCGACCGGTAGGGAGAAGCCCGTTCTTGAGAATTCAAGGGCAGCCCAGCAGGCCGCTCGGGTTATGCTTGTTCCATGAACCTGTTTCTTGATTCCTTCTGGCGTGCTGTGGCGTATTGCCTGCGTCCGCGTGTGATTGCCTTGTCCTTTTTGCCCTTGCTGCTCATGGTAGCGCTGGCCTTGGGCCTGGGCTATTACTTTTGGGAAGGTGCGCTGGATTGGGTACGCCAGACGCTGGAAGCTTCCTCGTTCGTCAACCATATTTGGGACTGGTTGCAAAGCGTAGGGGCGGGCAGCCTCAAGGTGGTGCTGGCGCCTTTGCTGGTGATTTTTGCGGTCACGCCGATCATTGTTGTGCTGTCCTTGCTGGCGGTGGCCATTTTGATGACCCCCGCCTTGACCTTGCTGGTGGCCGAGCGGCGTTTCCCGCAACTGGAGCGCAAGCGCGGCGGCTCTCTGATGGTCAGCGTGCTGTGGTCGTTGGGTTCGACCTTGCTGGCCTTGATTGCCATCGTTATTTCAATTCCCCTTTGGCTGGTGCCGCCGTTGATTCTGATTCTGCCGCCCCTGATCTGGGGCTGGCTGACCTACCGCGTGATGGCGTTTGACGCGCTGGCCGAGCACGCCAGCCCGGAGGAGCGGCGCGAGATTTTTCGCAGGCATCGGGGTTGGTTGCTGGGCATCGGTGTTCTTTGCGGCTATCTGGGCGCTGCACCCAGCCTGATCTGGGCCTCCGGTGCGCTGCTGGTTACCATGTTTGTGATTCTGGTGCCGCTGGCGATCTGGATTTACACGCTGGTGTTCGCGTTTTCTTCCCTGTGGTTTGGGCATTACTGCCTGGCAGCTTTGCAAGCCTTGCGGGCCGAGGCCACTTTTGCTGCCGCGCCGCCCGTGGTTGTGCCCGCTCCGGCGGTAGTGGAGACGCAAGCGGTAACATTGCCAGATGACACATCTTCCGGTTTCACCTCCGACCGCTAACGCAGCCCCCCGTTTCGGCCTGATCATCATCGGGGACGAAATTCTCTCTGGCAAGCGAGCCGACAAACACCTGCCCAAGGTCATCGAGTTGCTCAAGGCGCGTGGCTTGCAGCTTGACTACGCTGACTATGTGGGCGACTCGCCCGAGCGCATCGCCGCCACACTGAAGCGCGCTTTTGCCTCGGGTGATGTGGTGTTTTCCACCGGCGGCATTGGCGCCACGCCGGACGACCACACGCGCCAATGCGCCGCAAATGCCCTGGGTGTGGATCTGGTGTTGCACCCGCAAGCCGCTGCCCTGATCCGTGAGCGCATGCAGGACATGGCCAGGGAGCTGGGGACGGTATGGGATGCAGATCGCCCGGATAACCTTCACCGCCTGAACATGGCCATGTTTCCGGTGGGGGCGCACATCATTCCGAACCCGTTCAACAAGATTGCAGGCTTCAGTGTGGGTTCGGTTCATTTTGTGCCGGGTTTTCCGGTGATGGCTTGGCCCATGATCGAGTGGGTGCTCGATACCCATTACCCTCATCTCTTCCAAACCGCGACCTGGATCGAAAAATCCATTATCGTGATGGGCGCCATGGAAGCTACTTTGACCCCTTTGATGCAGGAAATTGAGCAGGTTTATCCTGGCGTCAAGGTGTTCAGCCTGCCCAGCGTGGACCATCCGCAATACGGTCGCCACATTGAGTTGGGTGTCAAAGGGGAACCTGATTGGGTGGCGCAGGCGTATCCGGCGCTCTTGGCAGGTTTGAAAAACTTCCCCGTCAAATTAGGCCCCGAGTTGGTGCAGAAATAAATGAAGCCACATATTGGAAGTCTGTAGGCACAAAATTGGTGCATCTATTTTGATGAGCCAAGTCATGTTCCTTTGATGAGACTCAAAACTGCTTCAAACTCAGGGCAGAATACGAGGCTATGCGGATTTGTCAGATCATCTGTATTGGCATAAAAACTGCATTCCCCTGATACGTAACCTTTTTAACAACGATCCAACTGGAGTATTTGATGGCAAAGACTGTCGCAGACGTCATGAAGATGGTGAAAGAAAACGAAGTCAAGTTTGTTGACTTCCGTTTCACCGATACCCGTGGCAAAGA
>JAZKHK010000155.1:0-2015 GCA_040385425.1 Pseudomonadota bacterium
ACCTTGCGCAGGTCGGCCACCATCTGGTCGCGCCAGCGGTTGTTGGCAATTTCCAATAGTCGCATGTGAAAGCGTTCGTTGATCTCGAAAAAACGTTCGCGGTCTTGCTGGCCGGGCAGGGCGGTGGCTTCCAGCTCGCGGTGTAGTGCTTGCAATTCTTCGATTTGGGTGTCGGTCGCGGTACTGGCCACGACTGCCGCCGCATCCGACTCCAGCAGGCTGAGCAGGTGGTACACATCGGACAGGTCGCGCTCGGACACTTCCGTCACGTAGGCGCCACGCCGCACTTTCATCGTGACCAAGCCTTCGGCGGCCAGAACCTTGAGCGCCTCACGCAAAGGGGTGCGGCTGATGCCATAAGCCTCGGCAATTTTCAGCTCGTCAATCCAGCTACCCGGCTCCAGTTCGCGGCTGAAGATCCGCTGACGCAGAAGTTCAGCGACCTCTTCATAGAGTGCACGGGGGGAGAGGGACAGAGCGGCCATCAGCAGATTGTAAGCTTGAAACAATTTTTTGAATCAATAATTATAAATAACGTAAACTATTGTTTATTCATCAAAACTTGACCAGAACGAGGCCGCTTCGGACTTGCTCAGTGTCAAAATAAATCGACAAACCCATCGCGAACGGCAGCCGTCATGACCCAAAACAACCCTGAATTCCAGAATGCCAGCCTTGAAGCCTGGACCAAGGCCGCCGCCAAGTCCGCACCGGGCGGCAACGTCGAGGCGCTGAACTGGATCACGCCCGACGGCATCTCGGTCAAGCCGCTGTACACCGCGGCCGACACCGAAGGCTTGGCGTATGCCAACACCTTGCCCGGCTTTGAGCCTTATTTGCGCGGCCCGCAGGCCACCATGTATGCCGTGCGCCCCTGGACGATCCGCCAGTACGCCGGTTTCTCGACCGCCGAAGAATCGAATGCGTTCTACCGCAAGGCGCTCGCTGCCGGCGGCCAGGGCGTGTCGGTGGCATTCGACCTGGCCACGCACCGCGGTTACGACAGCGACCATCCCCGCGTCACCGGCGACGTCGGCAAGGCCGGTGTGGCGATTGATTCGGTCGAAGACATGAAGATTTTGTTCAACGAAATTCCGTTGGACAAAGTGTCGGTTTCCATGACCATGAACGGCGCCGTGTTGCCCGTTCTGGCTGGTTACGTGATTGCCGCCGAAGAGCAGGGAGTGAGCCAGGACAAGCTCTCGGGAACGATTCAGAACGACATTCTGAAAGAGTTCATGGTGCGCAACACCTACATTTACCCGCCGGCACCGAGCATGCGCATCATCGGCGACATCATCGGCTACACGGCCAAGAACATGCCTAAGTTCAACTCGATCTCGATTTCGGGTTATCACATGCAGGAAGCGGGCGCCAACCAGGCGCTGGAGCTGGCCTTCACGCTGGCCGACGGCAAGGAATACGTCAAGACCGCCATCGCAACGGGCCTGGATGTGGATGAATTCGCCGGCCGTCTGAGCTTCTTCTGGGCCATCGGCATGAACTTCTATCTGGAAGTGGCCAAGATGCGTGCGGCGCGCCTGCTGTGGTGCCGCATTATGAAAAGCTTTGACGCGAAGAACCCCAAGTCGCTCATGCTGCGCACCCATTGCCAGACTTCCGGCTGGTCGCTCACCGAGCAAGACCCTTACAACAATGTGGTGCGCACCACCATCGAGGCGATGGCGGCCGTGTTTGGCGGCACGCAGTCCTTGCACACCAACGCGCTGGACGAAGCCATTGCCTTGCCGACCGAGTTCAGCTCGCGCGTCGCCCGCAATACCCAGCTCATCATCCAGGAAGAAACGCACATCACCAATGTGGTCGATCCCTGGGCCGGCAGCTACATGATGGAACGTCTCACGCAAGACATGGCCGATGCCGCCTGGAAGATCATCGAAGAAGTCGAAGCCATGGGCGGCATGACCAAAGCGGTGGACAGCGGCTGGGCCAAGCTGAAGATTGAAGCCGCCGCGGCCGAGAAGCAGGCGCGCATCGACAGCGGCAAGGACGTG
>JAZKHK010000155.1:2025-14353 GCA_040385425.1 Pseudomonadota bacterium
CTCAAGTCCGAAGATGCGTTTGAAGCCCGTGATATTGACAACGTGGCGGTGCGTGACGGGCAGATCGCACGTCTGAACGTGATCAAGCAAAAACGTGATTCCGCCCTGGTTCAGGCTGCCTTGGCTGCTTTGACTTCTGCAGCGGAATCGGGCTCCGGCAACTTGCTGGACCTGACGATCAAGGCCATGCGTCTGCGAGCCACGGTGGGTGAAGTGAGCGATGCGCTGGAAACAGTTTATGGGCGCCATCGCGCCGACACACAAAAGGTGACCGGCGTGTACGCAGCAGCTTATGACTCGGCCGAAGGCTGGGATGCCCTCAAAGGCGAAATCAACGCCTTTGCCGAAGCCGAAGGCCGTCGCCCCCGGGTGATGATTTCCAAGCTGGGCCAGGACGGCCATGACCGCGGTGCCAAAGTGGTGGCCACGGCCTTTGCTGACCTCGGATTTGACGTGGACATGGGCCCGCTGTTTCAGACCCCGGAAGAATGCGCCCGCCAGGCGATTGAAAATGACGTGCATGCCGTCGGTGTCTCCACCCTGGCTGCCGGTCACAAGACCCTGGTGCCCGCCATCCTGGCCGAGTTGAAGAAGCAAGGCGCTGACGACATCATCGTGTTCGTGGGCGGCGTGGTTCCACGCCAGGATTACGACATGCTCTACGAAGCGGGCGTCAAGGGCATTTATGGTCCCGGCACACCGATCCCCGCCAGCGCCAAGGACGTGCTGGAACAAATCAAGAAAGCCCTGGCCAAGTAGGATGCCTGGGCCTGGCGCCCAATTCAGAACAACATGCCAACGCAGACAACCACTGCAGAACGAAAAGGGGCCTTGGCCCCGATTTCCGTTGCTGCGATCGTGAATTCAACCGGTAGCGCCCAGCGGCGCGCCATCGCCAAAGCCATCACGCTGCTCGAATCGACCCGCGCGGACCACCGCGCGCAGGCGGACGAACTGCTCACGGCCTTGCTGCCGCACACCGGCCAGTCATTTCGCCTGGGCATCAGCGGCGTGCCGGGCGTGGGCAAATCGACTTTCATCGAAGCCTTGGGTTTGTATTTGATCGGGCAAGGCCACCGCGTGGCGGTGCTCACCATCGACCCGTCGTCCACCGTATCGGGCGGCTCGATTCTGGGCGACAAGACGCGCATGGAAATGCTCTCGGTGCATGAGCGTGCCTACATTCGCCCCAGCCCCAGCAGCGGGACGCTCGGTGGCGTCGCAGAAAAAACGCGTGAAGCAATGCTGGTGTGCGAAGCAGCCGGTTATGACATCGTGATTGTCGAGACCGTGGGCGTGGGCCAAAGCGAAACCGCCGTGGCCAACATGACCGACATGTTTGTGCTGATGCAACTGCCCAACGCCGGTGACGATCTGCAGGCGATCAAAAAAGGCGTGATGGAACTGGCCGATCTGGTCGCTATCAACAAGGCGGATATTGATGCGCTGGCCGCGCAACGGGCGCAGCTGCAAATCACCTCGGCGATGCAATTGCTGGGCTTGTTTGGCCGCCATGACGAGTCGACCTGGCACCCCAAAGCCCTGCAGCTCAGCGCCTTGAACGGCCAGGGCGTCGATCAATTCTGGGCCGCCGTGACCGAATTCAAAACCCTGCAACTGGCCAATGGCAAGTTTGCCGCACGTCGCCAGCAGCAATCGCTGGCCTGGATGTGGGAGCGCATTGATACCGGCTTGAAGCAGGCCTTTCGCCAGCATCCGCAGGTGCAAAAATTATTGCCACAACTCACGCAAGAGGTGATGGCAGGCCGCATCGCGGCCTCGACTGCAGCACGAAATATGCTCGCAGCCCAAATGAATAGTGCGTAAGCAGCTATAAAAACAAGAGTAACCAAAGTTTGTATTCAACGACAGAGACCATCAGGACTTCAGAAAGAGAAAACCATGCACGACATACTTGAACAACTTGAAGCCAAGCGCGAACTCGCGCGTTTGGGTGGTGGCCAAAAGCGCATTGATGCGCAGCATAAAAAGGGCAAACTCACGGCCCGCGAGCGCATTGAGCTGCTGCTGGATGAAGGCACCTTCGAAGAGTGGGACATGTTCGTTGAACACCGCTGCGTCGATTTCGGCATGGCCGAGAACAAGATTCCGGGCGACGGCGTCGTCACCGGCTACGGCATGATCAACGGCCGTCTTGTGTTCGTGTTCAGCCAGGATTTCACCGTGTTCGGTGGTGCCTTGTCTGAAGCCCATGCCGAGAAAATCTGCAAGATCATGGACCAGGCCATGAAGGTCGGTGCCCCCGTCATCGGTTTGAACGACTCGGGCGGTGCGCGTATCCAGGAAGGCGTGGCCTCCCTGGGCGGCTATGCCGACGTGTTCCAGCGCAACGTGATGGCCAGCGGCGTGGTGCCCCAGATCAGCATGATCATGGGACCGTGTGCTGGTGGTGCTGTGTACTCGCCCGCCATGACCGACTTCATCTTCATGGTCAAAGACAGCTCCTACATGTTTGTCACCGGCCCTGAAGTGGTGAAAACCGTTACGCACGAAGACGTGACCGCTGAAGAACTCGGCGGTGCCGTCAGCCATTCCACCAAGAGCGGTGTGGCCGATCTGGCCTTTGAGAACGATGTGGAAGCGCTGCTGATGCTGCGTCGTCTCTACAACTACCTGCCGCTCAACAACCGTGAAAAAGCCCCGGTGCGCCGTGGCGGCGACCCGGCAGACCGCATGGACTTGAGTCTGGACACGCTGGTGCCCGACAACGCCAACAAGGCCTATGACATGAAGGAACTCATCGTCAAGACCGTTGACGATGGAGACTTCTTCGAGTTGCAGCCCGAGTACGCCAAGAACATCCTGATCGGTTTTGCCCGCATGGAAGGTCAAACTGTCGGTATCGTGGCCAACCAGCCGCTGGTGCTGGCCGGTTGCCTGGACATCAAGAGCTCGATCAAGGCGGCACGTTTTGTGCGCTTCTGCGATGCCTTCAACATTCCGGTCATTACTTTTGTGGACGTGCCCGGTTTCATGCCCGGCACCGCCCAGGAGTACGGCGGCATCATCAAGCATGGCGCCAAATTGCTCTACGCCTACGCCGAGTGCACCGTGCCGAAGATCACCGTCATCACCCGCAAAGCCTACGGCGGCGCGTACGACGTGATGTCTTCCAAGCACCTGCGCGGTGACGTCAACTTTGCCTGGCCTAACGCTGAAATTGCCGTCATGGGTGCCAAGGGCGCCGTTGAAATCATCTTCCGCGAAGACAAGGGCGACCCAGCCAAGCTGGCCGCCAAGGAAGCCGAATACAAAGCCCGCTTTGCCAACCCGTTTGTGGCGGGCGCCCGTGGCTTTATTGACGACGTGATCCTGCCGCACGAAACCCGCAAGCGCATCTGCCGTTCGCTGGTCATGCTGCGCGAGAAGAAACTTGAAAATCCGTGGCGCAAGCACGGAAACATCCCCCTTTGATGGCCCGAGGAAATAGACAAATGTTTACAAAAATACTGATCGCAAACCGCGGCGAAATCGCTTGCCGTGTCATCAAGACGGCCCAGAAAATGGGTATCAAAACCGTGGCGGTGTATTCCGATGCGGACAAGGACGCCCGCCATGTGATGCTGGCCGATGAGGCCGTCAACATCGGCCCGGCCCCCAGCCGTGAAAGCTACTTGCTGGCCGACAAGATCATTGCCGCCTGCAAGCAGACCGGCGCGCAAGCCGTGCATCCCGGTTATGGTTTTTTGAGCGAAAACGCAGGCTTTGCCAAACAGGTGGAAGAAGAGGGCATCGTCTTTATCGGTCCCAAGCACCATTCCATCGGCAAGATGGGCGACAAGATCGAGTCCAAAAAATTGGCCGGTGCCGCCGGCGTGAATTGCATTCCCGGCGTCAATGACGCGATTGAAACCCCTGAAAAAGCGGTTGAAATTGCCAAAGACATTGGCTACCCGGTCATGATCAAGGCCAGCGCGGGCGGCGGCGGCAAAGGGCTGCGCGTCGCGTTCAACGACAAGGAAGCGTTTGAAGGCTTTACCAGTTGCCGCAATGAAGCGCGCAACAGCTTTGGCGACGACCGCGTGTTCATCGAGAAGTTTGTCGAAGAACCCCGCCACATCGAAATCCAGCTGATTGGCGACAGTTTCGGCAACGTGGTGTACCTGAACGAGCGCGAGTGCTCGATCCAGCGCCGCCACCAGAAGGTGATTGAAGAGGCGCCGTCGCCGTTCATCTCTGAGGCTACCCGCAAAGCCATGGGCGAGCAGGCTGTTCAGTTGGCCAAGGCCGTGAACTACCAAAGCGCCGGCACGGTGGAATTCGTGGTGGGCAAGAACCAGGACTTCTACTTCCTGGAAATGAACACCCGCCTGCAGGTGGAACACCCTGTGACCGAGTGCATCACCGGTCTCGACCTGGTTGAGCTGATGATTCGCGTGGCTGCCGGCGAAAAGCTGCCTTTGACACAAGCCGACGTGAAGCGCGATGGCTGGGCGATCGAGTGCCGTATCAACGCCGAAGACCCGTTCCGCAACTTCCTGCCCTCCACCGGCCGTCTGGTGCGCTTCCAGCCACCGACTGAAACCATGTTCTCAGCCGATACCAGCCAGTGGTACGGCGTGCGGGTGGACACCGGCGTGCAGGACGGCGGCGAGATTCCGATGTTCTATGACTCGATGATCGGCAAGCTGATCGTCCATGGCAAGGACCGTCTCGATGCGATTGCCAAGATGCGCGAAGCGCTCAATGGCTTTGTGATCCGCGGCATTAGCAGCAACATCCCGTTCCAGGCGGCCTTGCTGGCGCACCCCAAGTTTGTGGCGGGCGACTTCAATACCGGCTTCATTGCCGAGAACTACTCCCAAGGTTTCCGCGCCGAAGACGTGCCGCATGACGACGCCGACCTGCTGGTGGCACTGGCGGCGTTCGTGCACCGCAAGTACCGTAACCGCGCGGCCAACATCAGCGGCCAGATGGAAGGCCACGAGCTGGCGATTGGTAAAGACTTTGTCGTGCTCACCCTGGGCCAAAAGGGTGTCACCACCCCGACCACGGTTGTCATCACGGATTTTGATGAGAAATCAGGTTCTACCGCCATCACCGTGGGCGCGAACAGCTACAAAATTTGTAGCAACTACCGCCTGGGCGAAGTCCGCATTGAAGGCACATGCAATGGCGAGCCGTTCACGGCGCAGGTCGAACGTGGCACGCTGGCCGGCAAGAACCCGCTGGCCATTCGCGTGTCCCACAACGGGACGCAGATCGATACGCTGGTGTTCTCCAAACGCGCTGCCGAACTGCATGCCGTGATGCCTTACAAGGCACCGCCGGACATGAGCCGCTTTGTGCTCTCGCCGATGCCAGGCTTGCTGGTGGAAGTGTCGGTGCAGCCGGGTCAGAAGGTTCAGGCCGGTGAACGCGTCGCCGTGATTGAAGCCATGAAGATGGAAAACGTGTTGTTTGCTGCGGCAGACGGCGTGGTCAAGTCGATTGTGGCGAAAAAGGGCGAATCCTTGACCGTGGACCAGGTGATTGTGGAGTTCGTCTGACCATGAGCCGCCCTTTCAAAGTGCTGGGCATCCAGCAAATCGCCATCGGCGGCACGGACAAGAACCGGTTGCAAAAACTCTGGGTCGAGATGCTCGGCCTGGAAGTGACCGGCACTTTCCGCAGTGAACGTGAGAACGTGGATGAGGACATCTGCGCCATGGGCAGCGGCCCGTTCAAGGTCGAAGTGGATCTGATGCAGCCGCTGGACCCCGACAAGAAACCAGCGGTGCACACCACCCCGCTGAACCATGTCGGCCTGTGGATTGACGATCTGCCGCTGGCAGTGCAGTGGCTCACGGCCAAGGGCGTGCGTTTTGCGCCGGGCGGCATCCGCAAGGGCGCGGCGGGCTATGACATCTGCTTTTTGCACCCCAAGGCCAATGACGAGTTCCCGATTGCGGGCGAGGGCGTGCTGATTGAACTGGTGCAGGCACCACCTGAAGTTGTGAGCGCTCTGTCAGCGTTTTAAGGCGGGTTTCTCCCAAGCTTGGACATTCTTAAAGGGTGTCTAATGCTTGGGTAGAAATAACGTCTGAAGAACGCTGCCAATGAAGTTCAAAAAGTTTTTTTTCGCCGGTATGTGGGTCATGCGCAAGATGCGTTTTGCCACCAAACTCACTTTATTGGCCGTTGTCTTGCTCGTTCCCATGCTGCTCGTGCTGGCGCAATTGATATTGCTCCAGACCCGGGAGATAAATGTCACCCGCGCTGAACTGGAGGGTATCAGCCTCATTGGCGATACCGGGGATCTCATTCGCCAGCTGCAAAACCACCGGGGACAAACCAATATGGTCTTGTCTGGTAACGCAGAAGCCAAAACCGGGCGTGACCGTACCCGCGAAACATTGCGCCAGGCGCGTGATGTGCTGGACCGCCATCTCACCGCCACCACCACCCCGATGAACCAGCAGGAGTGGGCCGGTTTGCGCTCGCGCGTGGATGGACTGGTGCAGGCGCTTGAGGGCAAGACCGCACCGGCCAGCTTTGCCCTGCACACCGAGTTGATCGAAGACCTGGGGCGCTTTGTCTATGGCACGGCCAAACAATCAAGCCTGCTGTTTGATCCTGATCCCGCCACCTACATGCTGATTGATATGGCGGTTTCGCGCACGATTCCCTGGACGGAGCAGTTGGGGAAATTACGCGGTCTGGGGGCGGGCTTGTTGAGTCAGCCGACCATGGATGAGGCGGGAGCGGGGCGCGTGCGCACCCAACTTGACGCGTTGAACCTGCTGGGGCGTGACATCCAGTACGCCGTGGTCCTGATGAAAGATTTTGGCGTCGTTGATCCTTTGGCCGACAAGGCTTTGCAGGCCAGTACGGCATTTATAGGCCTCGCTCGTGAACGGTTTGCACCCGGTGCGGCGCCCGGCGAAGCACAGAACTTCTTTACGGCGGGCACCCAAACCATCGAAGCCGTGGCTGCTTATCAGCGCGCGGCGGTGGTCAACAGTACCCAATTGCTGCAAACCCGTTTTGACGCCACCCAGCGTCTGTTCAGGTTGACCAGCGTGGGGAGTTTTTTATCCGTCCTGCTCATGCTGTATTTCATGCTGGCTTTTCATCTCAGCTTCATGTCGGACTTGCGCCAGGTGCTCAAATTCATGCAGCAGACAGCCAGTGGCAATCTGCGCCTTCAGGCGCGTCTGGTCGGAAAAGATGAGCTCTCAGAAATGTCCAACGCCATGGACACCATGGTGAATAATTTTTCGGCCATGGTGGCCAGCGTGCGCAGTAACGCCGCCTTGGTGGCGCATGCTGGCACCAGCATGGCGCAGGGCAACCGGGCCTTGTCTGACCGGACCGAACAACAGGCCGCCAATCTGGAGCAAACCGCAGCCAGCGTGGAGGAACTGTCTTCCACGGTGCAAGACAACGCCCGGGCGGCGCAACAGTCCGACACCATGGCCCGCAGTGTTCGCGATGTGGCCGAGAAGGGCGCGCAGGCCATGACCGAGGCGATTGGTTCGGTCGAAGCGATCCAGAGCAGCACCCAGCGGATGGATGAAATTGTCGGTGTCATCGATGGCCTGGCGTTCCAGACCAATATCCTGGCGCTCAACGCCGCGGTGGAGGCGGCGCGTGCTGGCGAGTCGGGACGTGGTTTTGCGGTGGTGGCCAGCGAAGTGCGTTCGCTGGCACAGCGCTCAGCCGCCTCGGCCAAGGAAATCCGGCAGTTGATCGGTGCTTCATCGACGCAAGTGGCTACCGGCGTGGCGCAAATCCGCCATGCGGGCGTGAATATGACGCAGATCGTCGAAGGCATCCGGGGTGTTGCGGCCAATATGTCGCAAATCTCTGCCTCCAGCGCCGAGCAAAGTTCCGGCTTGACAGAAATCACCTCTGCCGTGCGCCAACTCGACGAAATCACCCAACAAAATGCCGCCGTGGTGGAGCGCGCCGTCAACCAGGCCAATGACCTGGAAGTGCGGGCTTCCACGCTGGCTGAGGCGGTGGCGGGCTTCCAGTTGAAGCAAGGCACTGCCGAGGAGGCCATGGCGTTGGTGGAACGGGCGGTGGCCTATCGTCGCCAGTGCGGGTCGCGCGACGCTTACCTGCGCGATCTGACGCAGGCGGACAAGGCCTTTTTTGACCGCGACATGTACATGTTTGCGTTGGACCGCAACGGGGCCTACCTGGCGTTTGGCGGCAACCAGGCGAAGGTGGGCACGCGGGTGCAGGACATTCCAGGCATCGACGGTAACGGCTTGCTGGGTGCCATCATCAATCAAGCCAGTCTTGAGCCGGGCTGGGTGGAATACGACATCACCAATCCGGCGAGCGGACGCGTGCAAACCAAAATGTCGTTTGTGCAGGAGCTCGATGATTTGTTCATCGGCTGTGGCGTTTACAAAAATCTCGTGGCCAGTTAAGGCGGGCGGGCCTGACACACGCCCGCACTGGATTTAGAGATTGGTCCTGTAATTATTTGTCACAATGGGGACATGTTGCGACGTATTCTTCCACCCTTCTCCGGCCGTTCTTGCCTGAAACTTTTATGCCTGTTCGTGCTGCTGCACGCAACAGGCGGGCAGGCCCAATCCCCAGCCGCCACTGAGCGCAAGGTGGCCTTGGTCGTGGGCAACTCCAGCTACCGGACCAGCCCTCTCAAGAACCCGCAAAACGATGCCCGCAGTGTGGCGAGCGCCTTGCGCAAATTGAATTTTGAGGTGATCGAGCGCAATAACCTCAGCCGCGAAGCGTTCTCACTGGTGATTCGGGAGTTCGGCGATCGGCTCAAAGGCGCCAATGTGGGCTTGTTTTACTTCGCGGGCCATGGTTTGCAGGTCAAGGGCCGCAACTACCTAGTGCCGGTGGATGTGGACATCGCGCGGGAAGACGAGGTGCCTTACCGCGGCCTGGATCTCAATGAAGTGCTCGACAAAATGGATTCGGCCCGAACGGCGGTCAATCTGGTGGTGCTCGATGCCTGCCGCAACAACCCGTTCGCGCGCTCCTTCAAACTCAGCCAGGTGGGTTTGGCCCCGGTCGATGCGCCGCAAGGCACCCTGATCTCGTTTGCCACGGCACCCGGCTCGGTGGCCCAGGATGGCGAAGGTGCCAACGGGCTGTTTACCGGTGCTTTTCTCAAGCACATGGGCACGCAGGGCCTGGCCGTGGAGCAGATGTTCAAGCGCGTGCGCGTGGATGTGGCACGGGACTCCAATAACCAGCAAGTACCGTGGGAGAGTTCATCCCTGAACCGCGATTTTTCCTTTGCCATGGCACCCATCAAGCCCGTTAGCGCCCAAGCGCCCCTGAGTGCCGGTGGAACGACGGAACTGGCATTGGAGCTGTCTTTCTGGGAGTCGGTCCGGGACAGTCGCAACCCGGCTGATTACCGGGCTTATCTTGAGCAGTACCCGCAGGGCCGGTTTGCCGCCTTGGCACGGTTGCGGGGCCAGGTTGCGCCGGTAGCCCCGGCAGGGGCCAGTCCCGTGTCGGCGATGGTTGCGGCGGCACCTGCATCGGGGCGTTCGGATGCCGCGTCGGCGCCACGCGTGCTGACCGCGCCGGCTGCTGCCGGTTCTACCCTGCAGGGCTTCTCCGATGGACGCCTGAGCTACCGCTTTGCCGGCACGACAGGCCTGCGCACCGTCGATCTGGGCACCGCTTCACCCGTGCAGGCCTTGACGCAATCACCGGAAGGCTTGTACCTGGTGGCCGTGTCGGCCCAGCAACTGCATTGGGTTGATCTCGAGCGCGGCAGTGTGGTGCGGCGCTCCAACTGGACTGCCAACGCGGGCACCAGCGTGCTGGGCCTGGAGTTCTCGGCGACGGGTCGCTGGCTGCTCCTGAAGTCTCAAGGCGCAGGGCAGATCAGCTATCAATTGATCGACGTGAGTAGCGGCCAGAGGGTGTGGGACAAACCCTCGGCCACGGCCACCTTCGACGCGAATCGCCCGGCGGTGCGTTTGCAGGATGCCTCGGGCCGCATGGACTTGCTGGAGTTGCCCTCATGAGCCGCAGAATGAAAAATGGCGTCACTGAATCGGGTCGCCGGCTGCTGCGCGGCCTGGTGTTGTCCTGCTTGTTTGTCAGCGCACTTTCATTTGCCGGGCAGGATTGCGGTGAGCGCAGCGCCCCCACGCCGCAGGCGCTTGCGCGTGGTTTGCAGCTGGGCGAACAAGTGCGTGATCAACTGGAGCGCAGCGGCGCTTCCATGGCTTTCGTGGCGCGCGTGGGCCTTGATCTCAGTGAATTCAACCAGCACTTCACCCACATGGGCGTGGCGGTACGCGATCATGTGCGCAATCGCTGGCAGGTCGTTCATCTGTTCAACCCCTGCGGCAAGAGCCAGTCCGAAATCATGGCGCAGCCCCTGGAGAAGTTCTATGAAGTGGACCTTTTTGAGTACGAAGCGCTGGCCATGGTGCCCAGCCTTTCTCGCCAGGCCTTGTTGCGCAACGCTTTTTTGAATCCCGCCAAGGCCAAAGCCCTGCATTCCCCCGCCTACAACATGATCGCCCATCCTTTTGAGACGCGATTTCAAAATTCAAATCAGTGGATTCTGGAGATGATCGCGCTGGGACTGGATGAGCGCCAGTCGGTCTCCAACCGCCCCCAGGCCCAAACCTGGCTGAAAGCGCAGGCGTATGAGCCCGGCACGATTCGCATCTCCAATATGCGCCGAACGGGGGCCCGCCTGTTCAGCTCTCATATTTCCTTTGCCGACCATACGCAAGAAGAATATGAGAACCAGCGCTACCTGGTGGTGACGGTGGACTCGATCATTCGCCTGCTGGCGGGTCTGGACCCGGAACTCAAGCAGTTGACGCTTCACTAAGCAGCCGGTGGCTGCCCCAGGCAGGCCACGGCGGCGTTAAGCCGTGCTCGGCCCGGCCTCCCGCTTGGCGCGAGCCCGCGCCAGCGCCGCTTCAATGACAGCCCGTTTCTTGTCCAGAATGACGGGGTCGGTGTGCTGGGAGTGGTGGGACAGGTCGGCCAGCTTCATCAAGGCCTTTTCTTCAAGCCTTTTATCGTTCTCGCCCTCGCCACGCTTGCGTAAGTGGCTATGAAATTCATAGCGATTGCGGGCCAGATCGGCTTGGGGGCGCGACCACGCCGCCCAGCCGGTGGTGCTGCCCGACACGTTTTCAAGTTCGATGCAATCCACCGGGCACACCGGCAGGCACAGCTCGCAGCCGGTGCAATAGGCCTCGACCACGGTATGCATCAGCTTGTTGCTGCCGACAATCGCGTCCGTGGGACAGGCCTTGATGCACAGGGTGCAGCCGATGCACCAGTCTTCGTCAATGAACACAACGCTGCGCGTGCCCTCTGCGCCATGAACCGGGTTCAGTGGCACGACGGGCTGGCCGGTGAGGGCCGCCAGCCATTCAATGCCTTGCGCCCCTCCGGGCGGGCATTGGTTGATGGCCGCTGAGCCTTCGGCAATCGCCTGCGCGTAAGCCGCGCAGTCCGGGTAGCCACAGCGTGTGCATTGCGTTTGCGGCAGTACCGCCAGGATTTGAGCCGCCAGCACCGCCATTATTTGGTCGGGGCAAGACTCTTCTTTGCTACGTTTTTAGTAGCTTCTGACGCTTGCTTGACGGGGGCTGGAGCCGGATTTGGCTCTGAAACAGGTGGTTTGACGGGCACTTCTGATGCAGCCAGAACCACAGGTGCCGAAGCCGGTTTTTCCTTGACGATGATCGCGGTGACCGGCTTGGGCGTGGGCGCCACGTTGACGACGATGGGCGCCGCTTCAGGTTTTGATTTTGCAACCGCTGGCTTGGACGATTCGGCCACAGGCTGATGGGTCAGGATGAACGCCTTGACTTCCGGGTACACCACTTCACGCCAGCGACGGCCTGAAAAGATGCCGTAGTGTCCGGCACCGGGGACTTCCAGATGCTTTTGCTCGGTCATGACCACGCCGCTGCAGATGCTGTGAACCGCTTCGGTCTGGCCGGAGCCGGAGATATCGTCCAATTCGCCTTCGACGGAGAAGAGGGCGGTGGTGGTGATGTCTTGCGGGCGCACGCGCTCCACCTGGCCATTCACGCTCTTGACATCCCAGGTGCCATTGACCAAGCTGAATTCCTGAAACACCACTTTGATCGTTTCCAGGTAGAAGTTGGCGTCCATGTCGAGCACGGCGTTGTACTCGTCATAGAACTTGCGGTGCGCTTCCGTGCTGGCGCCGTCGCCCTTGATCAGGTCTTTGAAGTAGTCGTAATGGCTCTTGGCGTGGTTGCTGGGGTTCATGGCCACAAAGCCGGTGTGCTGCATGAAACCGGGGTACACGCGCCGGCCAGCACCGGCAAATTTGCTCGGCACACGGTAAATCACATTGTTCTCAAACCATTCGAAA
>JAZKHK010000155.1:14363-17004 GCA_040385425.1 Pseudomonadota bacterium
ATCGCGAGGTTGTTGACGGCGGTGGGTGATTTGCGCGCATCAATTGGGCCGCCCATCATGGTCATGGTCAGCGGGGTGGTTTCGCCGCGGCTGGCCATCAATGACACCGCAGCCAGCACCGGCACGGTTGGCTGGCACACGCTCACGACGTGACAGTTGCCGTAAATGCCTTGCAGATGGCGGATGAACTCCTGCACATAGTTCACATAGTCATCGAGATGGAAGTCCCCTTCGGACATGGGAATGAGGCGGGCATTTTTCCAGTCGGTGATGTAGACCTTGTGGTCCTTGAGCATGGTCTTGACCGTATCGCGCAACAGCGTTGCGTAGTGACCCGACAAGGGCGCCACGATCAGGACAGCAGGTTGACCCTTGAGCTTTTCCAGAGTGGCGGGATCGTCGCTGAAGCGTTTGAAGCGGCGCAGTTCGCAAAACGCCTTGTTCACTTCAACGCGCTCATGGATGGCAATGTCGATACCGTCCACATCAATGGTGCGCAAGCCGAACTCTGGCTTCTCATAATCCTTGCCCAGACGGTGCATCAAGTCATAACTGGCTGAAAGACGTTGTGCAAATGGATTTTGTCCAAACAAGGACAGAGGGTTGCCGTACACCTTGGAGGCAGAATGGGCCAAATCAGTGAACGGCTCCATGAGCGTGCGGTGTGTTTCGTAAAGTTGGTAGAGCATGATGATGGTTCACTTTCGGAAAATGTTGCAGTGCAGCATAACAGCTCTTTCAAGCTTTTCAATGGGGTCTAAACTCCAATCCTCGCTGATATTTCTCAGGAAAATGCGAATTTAAGATCAAATCCATGATTGAAAAATGGGTTTTTCAGTTCGTGGAATAGAAATGCCATTCCTTACCGCCAATCATCCATCCCGATATTGATGATTCGAGGTCTTCTCCGGAGATTTTGATGAACGAAATTTCAAATACCAGCGCCTTTCACGCCCTCCCATCGCTGAAAAAAACGGCCAGGCTGCCGGTCGTTTTTCTGGGTCATGGCAGTCCCATGAACGCGATCGAAGATAACGAGTACCGCCGCAGTTGGCAGGCGCTCGGTGCTGAATTTGGCGTCAAATGGCCCAAACCCCAGCTTATTTTGTGTATTTCCGCTCATTGGCTGACAACGGGCTGGTGGCTGACGGCCATGGCCCGGCCCAAAACGATTCACGATTTTGGCGGCTTCCCGCAAGCGCTGTTCGACCAGCAGTACCCGGCGCCTGGTTTTCCCCAGGCCGCCCGCGAAATCAGCCAGGTCGTACGTCAGCCGGGCAGCCAGCAGCCCTTGTTTCTGGATGAACAGGAATGGGGCTTGGACCACGGCGCCTGGAGCGTGCTCAAGCCCATGTTTCCTCACGCCGACATTCCTGTGCTTCAGCTCAGCATGGACTACAGCCGCCCCGCGGCAGAGCACTATGCGCTGGGCCAGCAGCTCAAGGGCTTGCGTGAACAGGGCGTGTTGATCGTTGGCAGCGGCAACATCGTGCACAACCTGCGCGCCCTGCAGATGAGCGCGGCCGCCAACCAGGCATATGACTGGGCGCTGGAGTTCGACCAAACCATTGCTGCTTATTTGCAGAGCGGCAATCACGCTGCCTTGCAGGACTTTCAGGCGCTCGGGGCGATCGCGCAACAGGCGCACCCCACCCATGATCATTTTTTGCCGCTGCTGTATGCCGCCGGGGCGGTGGATGCGAACGAGGCACCGCATTTTTTCAACACCAGTTTCCAGGCCGCCTCGATCTCCATGCGCTCGATGGTGTGGGCTTGAGCACGGTTTGGCGCCAAATAACGTGCTTTTTCAATAATTTATAAGCATTTTTGGCCTCTAGCCCCCGTCCTATATGCGTTGGTAGCTATTAAATTAATAGTGATTTGCCGTGCAGGACGGTGCTCACCGCGCCGCCAGCCGGGCCGCCAGTTGGCTCAAGGCGACGTAGGCCTGGCCCGCCGTGGCGTCCCAGGCGCTCACGGCCTCGCCCTGGCGCTGGACCAGGGCCAAGTCCCCGCGCGCGGCGGGACCGGTCAGGGCGCCAGCCGGGCCCAGGCTCAGGATGTTGTCCACCGCATTTTTCAGCAAGCTGACGTTAAGACGGGCGGCCACGTCAGCCGGAACGCCGCTGTCGGCCCATAACTGATTGGCCACCGCTTGCAAAACCGGCAAGAAATTGGTGCTGAACACGGCACCGGCGTGGTACAGCAGCTTGTCCTGCGCCTTCAAGGGAAAGCAGTGCGCGCCAATGTGGGTGAAGGCGGGCTCCAGTTCGGCTACAGCGGCGGGGTCGCCTTCCAGGGCACAAGGGGTGCCGGTGAATTGCTGCAGCGCACTCTCAGGATTGGCAAAGCTCAACAGACAGTGCGCGCTGGCCACCGGCCAGCCCAGGGCGCTCAGGGGCGCCAGTTCGGCCGCTGCCAGGGCGCCGCTGCAGTGAAACGCCACGGCGGCTGGGTGAGCTTGGGCGGCTTGCGCCAAGTCGGCAGCGGCGAGCGCAATCTGGCGGTCGGGCACCGCCAGCATCCAGACATCCGCTGGCTGCATGTTGCTGAGGTCACTGACGGCGCGACCCGCACCGATGAACCGGACCGCCTCATCCGCAGAGGGGCCTGAGCGCGTCAGCACATCCTGCACGCGGTA
>JAZKHK010000156.1:0-8690 GCA_040385425.1 Pseudomonadota bacterium
ACCCCGCTCGGCCATGCGGGCCTTGGCCTGGGCCACGGTGTATTCGCCGTAGTGGAAGATGCTGGCGGCCAGCACCGCGTCGGCCCCGCCGAGTTGAATGCCGTCAGCGAGGTGGTCCAGGTTGCCGACCCCGCCCGAGGCGATCACCGGCACGTTGACGGCGTCGCTCACGGCGCGCGTCAGGGCCAGATCGAATCCGGCTTTGGTGCCGTCGCGGTCCATGCTGGTGAGCAAAATCTCACCGGCACCGTACTCAGCCATCTGGCTCGCCCACGCCACAGCGTCCAGGCCGGTGTTCTTGCGGCCGCCGTGGCTGTACACGTCCCAGCCTTCGCCGCGGTTCAGCAGGTCGTCGCCCAAGCGGCGCTTGGCATCAATGGCCACCACGATGCACTGCGCGCCATACTTGGCGGAGGCGTCCCGGATGACTTGCGGATTCGCCAGCGCGGCCGAGTTGAAACTGGTCTTGTCGGCGCCGGCGTTGAGCAGGCGACGCACGTCTTCGACCGTGCGCACACCGCCGCCGACCGTCAGCGGAATGAACACCTGCGAGGCCACCGCCTCGATGATGTGCAGGATCATGTCGCGCCCATCGCTGGTGGCGGTGATGTCGAGAAAGGTCAGCTCATCGGCACCCTGCTCGTTGTAGCGCGCGGCGATTTCCACCGGGTCACCGGCATCGCGCAACTCGACGAAATTGACACCTTTGACCACGCGGCCCCCGGTGACGTCAAGACAGGGAATGATTCGTTTGGCGAGCACGGGCAGAGTCCTGTTTCGGCTTAACCGTTGAGTTCGTCGGCGCGCTCTTGCGCGGCGGCAAAGTCGAGGTCGCCGGAGTAGATGGCGCGGCCGCAAATGACGCCTTCGACACCGTCGTCTTCCACCGCGCACAGGGCTTCAATGTCGGCCATGTTGCTCAAACCGCCGGAGGCGATGACGGGAATGGACAGGGCTTGTGCCAGCTTGACCGTGGCGTCCACATTGATGCCGGTGAGCATGCCGTCGCGGCCAATGTCGGTGTAGATGATGGATTCAACGCCGTAGTCTTCGTATTTCTTGGCCAGATCCACCACGTCGTGGCGGGTCAGCTTGCTCCAGCCATCGGTCGCGATTTTTCCATCTTTGGCGTCCAGACCCACGATGATGTGGCCGCCAAAAGCGGTGCAGGCATCTTGCAGGAAACCGGGGTTTTTGACCGCCGCCGTGCCGATGATGACGTAGCGCAGGCCCGCATCGAGGTAGCGCTCAATCGTGTCCAGGTCGCGGATACCGCCGCCGAGCTGCACATCGATCTCACTGCCGACTTCCTTGAGAATCTTGCGAATCGCCATCTCGTTTTTCGGATGTCCCGCAAACGCCCCATTCAGGTCAACCAGATGCAGGCGTCGCGCGCCTTTGGTCACCCAACTGCGGGCCATGACCGCCGGGTCCTCGCCAAAAGTGGTGGATTGGTCCATGTCGCCTTGTTTGAGGCGAACGCAGTGGCCGTCTTTTAAGTCAATTGCAGGGATTAAAAGCATGATGCTTCAGAGTGGTGGAGGAAAAGTGGCAGAAAGATGCGTCGCGTGAGCTGACGTTTCAAGGATTCCAGTGAAGAAAGTTTCGGTACAGCGACAAACCGTGACCGGCGCTTTTTTCAGGATGGAATTGGGTGGCGAAAATATTATCGCGTGCGATGGCCGAGCTGAAGCGGCTGCCGTAATCGGTCTCGCCGACACTGTGGCGAGCATCGGACGGTTGGGCGTAAAAACTGTGCACGAAGTAAAAGTAGCTGCCATCGGGCACATCGCCCCACACCGGATGCGGCGCGCTGCCGTGGTTGTTGCGGTAAACCTGGTTCCAGCCCATTTGCGGCACCTTGAAACGGCTGCCATCGGGTTGCATCTGGCCAGCCAGGTCGAACTTGCGAACTTCGCCGGGGATCAGGCCCAGGCAGGCGGTGTCTTGCTCTGCGCTGTGGTCCAGCAGCATTTGCATGCCGACACACACGCCCATCAAGGGCTTGTTGGCTGCCGCATGCAGCACCGCGGCCAACATGCCGGAATCGTGCAATTCGCGCATGCAGTCGCGCATGCCGCCCTGGCCGGGCAGCACCACGCGCTCAGCCGCCATGACTTCTTCGGGGGTATGCGCCCAAACCACCTCGACGCCGGAGCCCTGGGCTGCGTGCATCACGGCTTGCGACACCGAGCGCAGGTTGCCCATGCCGTAATCGACCACGGCAACGGTTTTGGAACGGGTATTGATTGCTACTGAATTCATAGCTACTTGAGCAGGTTCTACAGGGGCTAGAGGCCGATTTGGCATATAAATCTACAAAGAACCCTTGGTCGAAGGAATGGTGCCGGCGGCACGCGCATCCAGCTCCAGCGCAGCGCGCAGGGCACGGGCAAAGGCCTTGAACACGGTCTCGGCCTGGTGATGCGCGTTCTCGCCGCGCAGGTTGTCGATGTGCAGCGTGACAAACGCGTGGTTCACAAAGCCCTGGAAAAACTCATGCGCCAACTGGCTGTCAAAGGTGCCGATCATGCCGCTCTTGAACGGCACGTTCATGATCAGGCCGGGGCGACCGGACAGGTCGATCACGACGCGGGACAGCGCTTCATCCAGCGGCACATAGGCGTGACCGTAGCGGCGAATGCCTTTTTTGTCGCCGACCGCCTTGTGCACGGCCTGGCCGAACGCAATGCCCACGTCTTCCACCGTGTGGTGGCCGTCAATGTGCAGATCACCTTCGGCATGGATGTCGAGATCGATCATGCCGTGGCGGGCGATCTGGTCCAGCATGTGGTCAAAAAAACCAATGCCGGTGTGCAGCTTGGCCTGGCCGGTACCGTCCAGATTGACCTTGACCGTGATTTTTGTTTCCGCAGTGTTGCGGGACACTTCTGCCGTCCGTTGACCCGGCAGGGGTGTAGAGAGAGTGATGGTCATAGTGAGTCTTGTAATGCGGTCAGCATGAGCCTGTTTTCGTCAGCGGTTCCAACCGTCAGGCGCAGGCAATTGGCCAGCAATGGGTGCATTTTAGAAACGTTCTTGACGAGGACCTTGCGCATCCTCATGCCTTCAAAGGTTTTTTGCGCATCCGTCACGCGAACCAAAATCATATTGGCATCGCTCGGGTAGGCCCGCACACCGGGTAAACCGGCTAATGCTTCCAAAATAATAGCACGCTGGGCGCGCAGCTCAAGCGCCTGGCGGCCAAAAACTTCTGCATGCTCAAGCGCGAACAGGGCGCACTCGTAATTCAGCACGCTGATGTTGTAGGGAGGACGCACTTTGTCGATCTCGGCAATCAGGGCCTTGGGGCCCATCATGTAGCCGAGCCGCACACCGGCCAGACCAAATTTGCTGAGCGTGCGCATCAAAAGCACATGGCTATGGCGCGCCAGCCGGCCGATATAGCTCTTGCTGGAAAACGGCTGATACGCCTCGTCGATGACAACCAGACCGCCCTGCTCACCGACGGCGACGATGATCTTTTCGATCACCGTGTCATCCCACAGGTTGGCGGTGGGGTTGTTGGGATAAGCCAGGTAGGTGATCGACGGCTTGTGTTCTTGAATAGCGGCCAGCATGGCAGCTTCATCAAGTTCAAAGTCGGCTGTCAGTGGCACACCGTGGAAGGCCAAGCCCTGCAATTGCGCGCTCATGGCGTACATCACAAAACCGGGCACCGGCGCCAGCACGCTGGCGGGCTGGAAGTCGTTCACCGCGCTGGGCGGCACGGCACAGGCCAGCGTCAGGAGGCTGATCAATTCGTCCGAGCCGTTGCCCAGCATGAGATCAAAACCTTCGGGCATGCTGGCATAGCTGGCCAAGGCACGGCGCAGGTCATTGACCCGGGCGTCGGGGTAGCGATTCAAGGCCAGCGCACCCAGGCGTTGACCGAGTTTTTCCTGCAAATCGTGCGGCAGACGGTGCGGGTTCTCCATGGCGTCGAGCTTGACCATCCCAACCGACTCCTGGATGGCGTAGCTGTGCATGGACTGCACGTCCTGGCGGATCAGCCGCTTTAACCGGGGCTCTAGTTCGCTCATTTCGACACGCGCATTGGCGGTGGCGACGCCAGGCGCAACTCGGCGGCCCGGGCATGGGCTTGTAGGCCTTCGCCGTAGGCCAGTTCGGCCGCAATCAGGCCCAAAGTCTGCGCGCCGGCTTCGCTCACTTCAATCAGGCTGGAACGTTTCTGGAAGTCGTACACGCCCAGCGGGGAGCTGAAACGCGCGGTGCCGCTGGTGGGCAGCACATGGTTCGGGCCGGCGCAGTAGTCACCCAGCGATTCGCTGGTGTAGGCACCGAGGAAAATCGCACCCGCGTGTTTCAGCAGCGGCTCCCAGCGATGTGCATCAAGGCTGCTCACTTCCAGGTGTTCCGGCGCAATGCGGTTGCTGATGGCGCAGGCTTCTTCCATGTTGCGGGTGTGAATCAAGGCACCGCGGCCCGTGAGCGACTTGGCGATGATCTCGGCACGCGGCATCTCGTTGAGAAGTCGGTTGATGCTTTGTTGCACTTGGTCGATGTAAGCGGCATCGGGGCATAGCAGGATGCTCTGCGCCAGCTCGTCATGTTCGGCCTGACTGAACAAATCCATCGCCACCCAGTCGGGCGGCGTCGTGCCGTCGGCCAGCACCAGAATCTCGCTGGGTCCGGCAATCATGTCGATGCCCACGGTGCCAAACACACGGCGCTTGGCGGCAGCCACGTAGGCGTTGCCGGGGCCGGTGATCTTGTCGACAGCGGGAATAGTTTGCGTGCCGTAGGCCAGCGCCGCCACCGCCTGCGCGCCGCCCACGGTGAAGGCACGGGTGACGCCGGCCACATAAGCGGCAGCCAGCACCAGCGCGTTCTTTTCGCCTTTGGGTGTCGGCACGACCATGATGATTTCACCGACACCGGCCACGTGCGCGGGGATGGCATTCATCAGCACCGAGGACGGATACGCCGCTTTGCCGCCGGGCACATAGATGCCGACGCGGTCCAGCGGCGTAACCTTCTGGCCCAACAGCGTGCCGTCTTCATCGCGGTAGCTCCAGCTCTCGCCGCTGGCTTTTTTCTGGGCCTCGTGGTAGCTGCGCACGCGCTGGGCCGCTGCTTGCAGGGCTTCGCGCTGGGCGGCGGGAATGGACTCGAAAGCGGCTTTGAGTTCAGCCTGCGTGAGTTCCAGCTCAGCCATCGTGGCGGCATTCAAACCGTCAAAGCGCGCGGTGTACGCCAGCACCGCCGCGTCGCCGCGTTGTTGCACGTCAGCCAGAATGTCGGCCACCCGCGTCTCGATGGCGGCATCCGCCTCGGCAGACCAATGCAGGCGCGCCTTGAATTCAGCATCAAATGTGCTGCTAGCCGTTGATAGACGTGCGGGAGTAGCTATAAAAGTCATAGCGATTATTCAGATGGATTATTTGGCAATGGCCGATGCGAATGCATCAATGATGGCGCGAATCGGCGCCTGTTTGAGCTTGAGCGCAGCCTGATTGACCACCAGACGCGAGCTGATGTCCATGATGTGCTCGACTTCCACCAAGTGGTTGGCCTTGAGCGTGTTGCCGGTGGAGACCAGATCGACAATCGCATCCGCCAGGCCGACCAGCGGCGCGAGTTCCATGCTGCCGTAGAGCTTGATCAAGTCCACGTGCACGCCTTTGGCGGCGAAAAATTCGCGCGCAATCGCCACGTATTTGGTCGCCACTTTCAGGCGCGAACCTTGTTTGACAGCCGAGGCGTAGTCAAAATCAGCGCGCACCGCCACGCTGATGCGGCACTTGGCAATTTGCAGGTCCAGCGGCTGGTACAGGCCGTCGCTGCCATGCTCCAGCAGCGTGTCTTTGCCGGTGATGCCGAGATCGGCACCGCCATATTGCACATAAGTGGGCACATCGGTGGCCCGCACCACCAGCACGCGCACATCGGGCTGGTTGGTGGTGAGGATCAGTTTGCGCGACTTTTCAGGGTCTTCCAGCACCTCGATGCCGGCTGCGCGCAGCAAGGGCAAGGTTTCTTCAAAAATGCGGCCTTTGGATAAAGCAAGCGTAATCATTTCATTCTTTCAATGTCGGCACCCAGGGCGCGCAGTTTGGCTTCCATCTGGTCGTAGCCGCGGTCCAGGTGGTAAATACGTTCCACCAGGGTTTCGCCTTCGGCCACCAAACCGGCAATCACCAGGCTGGCCGAAGCGCGCAAATCAGTCGCCATGACGGTCGCGCCAGAGAGTTTTTCAACGCCCTCCACCACCGACACCTTGCCATCAATCTGGATGTGGGCGCCCAGTCGAACCATTTCGTTGACGTGCATGAAACGGTTCTCGAAAATCGTCTCGGTCACTTTGGAGGTGCCGTGCGAGACGCTGTTGAGCGCCATGAACTGCGCCTGCATGTCGGTCGGGAAACCGGGGTATTCGGTGGTGCGAAAACTCTGGGCCTTGAGACGACCTTGCGACTGAACACGCATGCCGCCGTCCACCTCGGTGACGGTGGCGCCGGCATCACGCAACTTCTCAACCACAGCTTCGAGGTGTTCAAGCCGGCCATGCTGGAGCACGACATCGCCGCCAGTGGCTGCCACGGCGCACAAGAAGGTGCCGGTTTCGATGCGGTCCGCCACCACCTGGTGCTCACAGCCATGGAGTTTTTCGACGCCCTGGATGCGGATGCGGCTGGTGCCGTGGCCTTCAATTTTGGCGCCCATCTTGATCAGCATTTCGGCCAGATCGGGAATTTCGGGCTCTTGCGCGGCATTTTCCAGAATGGTCTCGCCTTCGGCCAGACAGGCCGCCATCAAGAAGTTCTCGGTGCCGGTGACGGTCACCATGTCGGTGGCAATGCGGGCGCCTTTCAGGCGGGTGCGGCCCTCGGGCAATTTGGCAATCATGTAACCATGCTCAACCACAATCTCGGCACCCATCGCGGTCAGGCCCTTGATGTGCTGGTCCACCGGACGCGAGCCAATGGCGCAACCACCGGGCAAGGACACCTTGGCATGGCCAAAACGTGCCAGCAACGGGCCCAGCGCCAACACCGATGCGCGCATGGTCTTGACCAGTTCGTAAGGGGCTTCCGGCGTGGTGAGTGAACCGGCGTCCAGCGTCACCCGGCCTTCATCGCCATGCTCGGCGGACACGCCCATGTTGCGAATCAGCTTGAGCATGGTGGACACGTCCTGCAAGCGCGGCACGTTGGTCAGGGTGACGGGCTCGGCCGTCAGCAGGCAAGCGCACAACTCGGGCAAAGCTGCATTTTTGGCGCCAGAGATCAACACCTTGCCGTGCAGTTGGCGGCCACCGCGAATCAATAATTTATCCATGAAATCAGGCCTGCTGCGCCGTCGCCCATTCGGCTGGCGTCAAGGTTTGCATCGACAGGGCGTGGATCTCGTCGGTTTTCATTTTGTTGCCCAGCGTGGCGTACACGCGCTGATGGCGCTGGATGGCACGTTTGCCCTCAAACTCGGGCGACACAATGATGGCGCTCCAATGGCGGCCATCGCCTTCCACGGTGATGTACTCACACACCAGGTTGGCGGCAATCAGGTCTTTGATCTGGTCTGCGTTCATATCAATAAGAAATATTCGGGGTTGAAAGAAAACGATTAGCCGCGGATTTTGTAGCCGATGTGGAGCAAATAAACCGCTACGGCGCTCACGACGGCCAGTGAACCGCCCACCACACCCAGGCTCAGCCACGGCGACACATCGCTCTGGCCAAAAAAGCCATAACGGAAGCCGTCGATCATGTAGAAAAACGGGTTCAGGTGGCTCACGGTCTGCCAGAACGGCGGCAGGGAATGAATGGAGTAGAAAACGCCACTCAGAAAGGTCATGGGCATGACCACAAAATTTTGAAAGGCGGCAAGCTGGTCAAATTTCTCGGCCCACAAACCGGCAATCAGCCCCAAGGTGCCCATCAGGGCGGCCCCCATGACGGCAAAAGCGATGATCCACAACGGCGCCATGAAGCTGACATCGGTAAAAAAAGCCGACACCGCGAACACGCCCAAGCCCACGATCAGCCCCCGAATGACGGCGGCCCCCACATACGCCACAAACCAGTTCATGTACGAGAGCGGCGTGAGCAACAGGAACACCAGGTTGCCCATCACTTTGCTCATGATCAGGGACGAGGAACTGTTGGCAAAGGCGTTTTGCAACAGACTCATCATGGCCAGCCCCGGCACCAGAAAAGAGGTGTAGCTGATGCTGTCATAGACCTTGACGTGCGCCTCCAGTGCGTGCCCGAAAATCAGCAGGTACAACATCGCCGTCAACACCGGGCCGGCCACCGTCTGAAACGCGACGCGCCAGAAGCGCAGCACTTCTTTGTACAACAGCATGCTCCAGCCGGTCATGCTGCCTGCTCCAACGCGTGGCTTTTGTTCATCACACCCAAAAACACATCTTCCAGATCGGCCTTGCGGATCTCCACGTCATGCGCCGTCAGCCCCGCCTCGCGCACGGCGCCCAGATAGCGCTCGATCTCCAGCGCATCATGGGCCGGAAATTGAACAATTCGCCCCGTAATACGGGCCTGATCCGCCAGCACCTTGGGTAGTTCGCTATCAACTTTGAAGCGAAGCACATTGCTGGAGGCCGCCTTGAGCAATTCGCTGGTGTGGTCCAGCGCCACGATGCGCCCGGTCTTGAGCATGGCGATTCGTCCGCACAGGGCTTCCGCTTCTTCCAGATAGTGGGTCGT
>JAZKHK010000156.1:8700-14535 GCA_040385425.1 Pseudomonadota bacterium
CAGCAAAACCGTGCTGCCCTGCTTGTTGAGCTTGGCAATGAACTGCCACAAAGTCTGGCGCAACTCCACGTCAACCCCGGCGGTGGGCTCATCCAGCACGATCACAGGTGGCTTGTGGACCAGGGCCTGCGCCACCAGGACGCGCCGCTTCATGCCGCCGGAGAGTTGCCGCATGTTGGCATTCGCCTTGTCGGCTAGGCCCAGACTGTCGAGCAATTCATCAATCCAGGCATCGTTGTTCTTCACGCCAAAGTAGCCGGACTGAAAGCGCAGCGCTTCGCGCACGTTGAAAAAGGGATCGAACACCAGCTCCTGAGGCACCACGCCAAGGCTGCGCCGAGCCAGGGCGTAATCCGCATGGACATCATGGCCCAACACGCATACCCGGCCCGAGGTCGGGCGCGCCAGGCCTGCCAGAATACTGATCATGGTGGTCTTGCCGGCACCGTTGGGGCCTAGCAGACCAAAAAACTCACCTTCCTCGATCTCAAGGCTGACACGGTCAAGCGCGAGAAAAGTGCTGCCTTGGGGTCCGCGCGGGGAAAGGTAAGACTTGGAGACGGACTGAAAAGAAATTGCGGACATAGAGTCCGCTATTTTACGAGGGTCAACTGAGCTGAGGGCAACAACTCGCCAATTCCGTACAAAGTCGCCAGATCACCCAGGCGGGCGGGCAGACCGCGAATTGAAAATCGCTTGCCCATGGCCACGGTTTCCCGTCGAAATTCAAGCAAAACGGCCAATGCCGCTGAGTCAAAACGACTCAGCGCTGAGGCGTCAACCATCACATCCGGGCCTGACTGAGCGCGCAAACCCTGCACCAGCATGCGCAGACAGGCATTGGCCTGCGATTGCATCAGCTCTTGAGGCAGTACCAGCACATTCATCCTTTATTGGCAGCCGATTTGTTGGCATTGGCCTTGTTGCGTTCTGCCATGGAGTTGATCAGGCCGCTAATGCCGTTGGCATTGATTTGCTGGGCAAAATCGCTGCGGTAGGTGGCCACCATCCAGGCGCCCAGTACGTTCAAGTCGTAAATTTTCCAGCCGGCGCCTTCGCCAGGGGTCTTTTGCAACCGGTAGTCCAGTTGGATCGGGTCGCCATGGCCTCTGATCTCGCTGCGAACCACCACATCTTTATCGTCGTCCGCTGCACGCAGGGGCTTGACGACAATGGTCTGGTCACTGACCTGCGACAGTGCACCGGAATAAGTACGCACCAGCAGCGTTTTGAACTCTTCCTGCAAGCGTTTTTGCTGTTCAGGAGTAGCCTCGCGCCATTTGGGTCCGACCGCGGCCGCCATCATGCGCTGAAAATTCACATTGGGCATGATCTTGGTATCGACCAGCGTAATGATCCGGGTTATATCTCCACTCTTGATGGCTTTGTCAGCCTTGATGCTTTCCAGCACGTCGGTGGACAGACGCTTGATCAACGCATCCGGCGCTTCCTCGGCAGCACTTGCAGGCAGAACAGACAAGCTTGCCGTGCTGACCAACAACACGCCAAACAGGCGACTAAAAAAACGACGTTTCATGGTTTTGTCCTCTCAATTTCGGGGCTCTTGGTATTACTTAACGTTTCAGCTGGCGTTTGGGCAGGTTTCTCAACTGGCGGCTGAGCTGCCTCTTGCGCTTCCTTCGATTCAGTGTCCCATGAATCCCATGAACTTGCATCGTCTGGTGGATTGCCATCAAAAACCTGATTGCGACGACGCTGCAGAAACGCTTCACGCGTAAAAGTATATTTATCGAGTGCAGCCTCTTCAAGCAGCGTGCCCGCTTGCAGCAACTGGGTCCGCTTGTCCACGACCCGCAGCACAGTCAAGGCGTTGCGCGTCGGAATATCCTCGACGCCGTACACCAGATCGCCCTGAAAATCGACCGGCAGCGCCGCCGTATCGCGCAGAGTGGATGGCCCGAACAAGGGCAACACGATATAAGGGCCGGGCCCCACGCCCCAGTAACCCAGGGTATGTCCAAAATCCTTGGTGTGTTTTTCGATTCTCATCTCGGTGGCCACGTCAAGAATGCCCCCCAGGCCCACGAACGTATTGATGCCAAAACGGAAGAAACTGTCCATCGCAGCCTCGCCCTTCAACTGCAGGGCATTATTGACAAACGACCAGGCATCTTGCAGGTTGTCAAAAAAATTACTTACGCCCTGACGCACCGGATTCGGAACCACATTTTTATAGGTGGTCGCCACCGGTTTGAGCACCGCCTTATCAACGGCATCGTTGAACTGGTATACACCTCGATTGAAAGGCTCCAGCGGGTCATTCGGGTTGGCATTGGGTCCGGAGGCGCAACCGGTGAGCGCCAAAAGAACCAGCAGTACGCGCAAAGTTGCTGTCATTTTTTAGCCTTGCTGGCGTCATCGCTGCTGCTGTCAGCCGCCTTGCTGTACAAAAACTGACTGATCAGGGACTCCAGCACCATGGCTGACTGGGTGCTGGAAATGGTGTCGCCTGCCACCAGCATCTTGTCATCGGCACCCGCCTCGATACCCAGGTACTGCTCCCCCAGCAAACCACTGGTCAGAATTTTCAGAGAACTGTCTTTGGGGAAAGCGTACTTGTTTTCCATCGCCAGCGTGACCTTGGCCTGAAAGGATTTGTCATCAAAAGTAATCTTTTCAACGCGGCCCACCACCACACCGGCACTGCGCACCGCTGCTTTGGGCTTGAGACCACCGACATTGTCAAATTTGGCGGTTATGGCATAGCCCCGCTCAAAATTCAAAGTCAGCAAATTGGCTGACTGCAGTGCCAGAAACAAAATGGCCGCTGCGCCCAAAAGCACAAACAAACCTACCCACACATCCTTGTTGGACCGTTGCATTTTCTCTTCCTCTAAATACTGAACATCATGGCTGTCAGGACAAAATCCAGACCCAGCACGGTCAATGACGCGATAACGACTGTGCGCGTTGTCGCGTGCGCCACCCCCTCAGGAGTCGCTTGCGCCAGATAACCCTGCAGCAAGGCAATAAAGCTGACTGCAAAGCCAAACACCATGCTTTTCAGGACGCCGTTGCCGACGTCCTTCCACACATCCACGCCACCTTGCATCTGGCTCCAGAACGAGCCCGAATCAACGCCAATCATCAGCACGCCCACGACCCAGCCGCCAATCACGCCCACGGCACTGAAAACGGCGGCCAACAAAGGCATGGCAATGACAGCCCCCCAGAAACGGGGCGCCAGAATCCGCTGAATCGGGTCCACCGCCATCATTTCCATGGCGCTGAGCTGTTCGCCCGCTTTCATGAGACCGATTTCAGCCGTCAAGGAGGTCCCCGCGCGCCCCGCAAACAACAAGGCGGTAATGACCGGCCCCAGTTCCCGCACCAGACTCAAAGCAACCAGCAAACCCAGTGCTTCAGCCGAACCGTAACGCTGCAAGGTGTAATAGCCTTGCAAAGCCATGACAAAGCCCACAAAAATGCCGGACACCGCAATGATGGCCAGGGAATAGTTGCCCATGAAGTGAATCTGGTCGCGCACCAGGTTCATGCGTTTGAGCATCGGCCCTGCAGAAGCCAGCAAACGGATGAACAGGCGTGCACCGAAACCAATATCAGCGAGTTTGGACCGGGTCGCAAAACCCACTTCGGATGGCTGGTACCAGCTCATGATGCGCCCCTTGCTGAAAAATCGGCCTCGATGGTGGCCGCCGGGTAATGAAACTGCACCGGCCCCTCCGGCAAGGCATTGACAAATTGATGAACCAGGGGGTTCTCACTGTGGCGCACTTCGTCAGGCGTACCCTGTGCGACTATTTTGCCGTTGGCCAGAATAATGACCTTGTCTGCGATATGAAAGGTTTCATCCAGATCGTGAGACACCACGATGCTGGTCAGCCCCATGGCATCGTTGAGCTGGCGAATCAGCCGTGCCGCCGTGCCCAGGGAAATCGGGTCCAGGCCGGAGAAGGGTTCGTCGTACATCACCAGCTCCGGGTCCAGGGCAATGGCCCGGGCCAAGGCCACGCGCCGCGCCATGCCGCCGGATATTTCCGAAGGCATCAGATCGCGCGCACCGCGCAAGCCCACGGCATTGAGCTTCATCAGAACGATGTCCCGAATCATGGCCTCGGACAAATCAGTATGTTCGCGCAAGGGAAAAGCCACGTTGTCAAAAACACTCGCATCCGTGAACAGGGCGCCAAACTGGAACAGCATGCCCATGCGTCGCCGTGCGGTGAACAGACCATCCTGGTCCAGCGACCCCAAATCCAGCGCCGTGTCGTCACCGTCCTGGCCCTTCAGCAGCACTTGTCCTTGCTGGGCCTGGTTTTGACCACCGATCAACCGCAAAATCGTGGTCTTGCCGCCACCGGAAGCGCCCATGAGCGCCGTGACTTTGCCACGCGGCACGGTCAGGGAGACGTTGTCCAGAATAACGCGCTCACCATAACCAAAGGTGAGGTTTCGCAATTCGACAAGGGATTCAGAAGTTGGGGCCATTGATACAGTTGCAAAAACAAAAAGAGCCGGGGAGAACCCGGCCCTTCAATCATAAGGGATTGCCCTTATGACAAGATGTGCGCTGTCAATTACCTTGGCAGGTCACTGCATCCCATCAAGAATTCATCAACCGCACGCGCCGCCTGACGGCCTTCGCGGATGGCCCAGACCACCAGACTTTGACCGCGTCGGATGTCGCCTGCGGCAAACACCTTGGGCACATTGGTGGCATAGCCGCCGGTGAACTCGGTCGTCGCTTTGGCGTTGCCACGGGCATCTTTCTCGACACCGAAGGCTTCCAGCACGGTTGCCACCGGATTAACAAAGCCCATGGCCAGCAAGACCAGATCGGCTTGGTACGTCTTCTCGGTGCCGGCAATTTCCACCATCTTGCCGTCCTTGAATTCGATGTGCACGGTCTTCAGGCCGGTGACCTTGCCTTTTTCACCGATGAACTCCTTGGTGGAGATGGCGAACTCGCGCGAGCAGCCTTCGTCGTGGCTGGAGCTGGTGCGCAGCTTGAGCGGCCAATAAGGCCAGGTCATGGGGCGGTTTTCTTCGACCGGGGGCTGCGGCATCACCTCAAACTGGATGACGCTGGCCGCGCCATGGCGGTTGCTGGTGCCCACGCAGTCGGAGCCGGTGTCGCCACCGCCAATGACGATGACGTGCTTGCCGTCGGCGCGCAACTGGCCCTTGAGCTTGTCGCCGGCGTTGACCTTGTTTTGCTGCGGCAGGAATTCCATGGCGAAATGAATGCCATCGAGGTCACGGCCCGGCACCGCCAGATCGCGCGACTGCTCAGCCCCCCCCGTCAACACCACGGCATCAAAGTCTTTTTGCAACTGGGCGGCAGAAATGGTTTCCTTGGCCCAGTTGGTGACTTTGGAGCCTTTCGGCAATTCGCCCACCAAAACGCCGGTGCGGAAAGTAACGCCTTCTTTTTTCATCTGATCGACACGGCGATCGATGTGCAGCTTTTCCATCTTGAAGTCGGGAATGCCGTAGCGCAGCAAGCCGCCGACCCGGTCGTTCTTCTCGAACAAGGTGACATCATGGCCAACGCGTGCCAGTTGCTGCGCGGCCGCCATGCCGGCCGGGCCGGAGCCCACCACGGCGACTTTTTTACCGGTCTTGTTTTTCGGCGCTTGGGCCAGCACCCAGCCCTCGGCCCAGGCGCGGTCGATGATGGCGTGCTCGATGGACTTGATGCCCACAGCTTCATCATTCACATTGAGCACACAAGCGGCTTCACACGGCGCCGGGCAAATGCGGCCGGTGAACTCGGGGAAGTTGTTGGTGCTGTGCAGCACGTCAATCGCGTTTTTCCAGTCATCCTGATACACCAGGTCGTTGAAATCCGGA
>JAZKHK010000157.1:0-3948 GCA_040385425.1 Pseudomonadota bacterium
GGGGCCGAACGACGCGGCCAGGTCGACGATGGCCTGCACGTCGACCAGCGGCTCTTGCGCCTTGAAGCGGCCGTCCGGTTTGTTGTACGAGCCTTCACCCAGGCGCGCTTCAGAGAGGCTCGCGTGCAGGTTTTCAAAGTCCCAATAAAGCGCAACGCAGGGGGCGGCCGTGCGGTCAGTTCTGTTCATGATGATTCTCTCAAGGACCGCAGCGTGCGCAAGGTCGCCAGCGCCGACTCGAAGGCGAACTGGTTGACTTGCCGTGCCAGTTCGTTGCCCGCAGGCCCCAGGGCACTGCGCAGCAACGTGGCATGCGCCTGATACCAGCTGATGGCGTCGGTGTCGCTCAGTACCAGCAGGGCGTCGAGTTCGTCGAGCAGGGCACTCAGTGTGGCTGGGGCGGGTAGTGCGAGGGGGGCGGGCGGCAGGCTTGCCGTAGGGTGTTCATGGGTGGCACCGGCAGGCAGCCACTTCAACAAGGCGGCATAGAGCAGGGCCGGCTCGACCGGCTTGGCTATAAAGTCGTTCATACCCGCCTCAAAACAAGCCCGGCGGTCTTCGTCGAAGATGTTGGCGGTCATCGCCAGAATGGGTTTATTTGACCAGGCGGGCAAGGCGCGAATTGTCCGGCAGGCTTCCAGACCGTCCATGTGGGGCATTTGAATGTCCATCAGGATCAGGTCATAGGCCCGGCTTGTTGCCATGTCGACGGCTTCCAGTCCATCGTCGGCGGTGTCCACCGTGAGGCCTGCGCCATGCAGCAGCTCCAGCGCGACCTCGCGGTTGATCTGGTTGTCGTCTGCCAGCAGCAGCCGGACAGCGCCATGTTGCCGGCGCAACTGGGATTCGGCCTCTTCGAGATCTCTGGGGGGCGATGTCTTGGGCTCGGTGGACAGGAGCGTATGACCGCGTTGCAGCCGGGCGGTAAACCAGAAGGTGCTGCCGCTGCCCGGCGTGCTGTCTACCCCCACTTCGCCGCCCATCAAATGCGCCAGCCGCTGCGTGATCGCCAGGCCCAGGCCGGTGCCGCCGTACTTGCGCGTGGTGGAGGTGTCCGCCTGCTCAAAGGCCTGGAACAGCTTGTCCATCTGCTCCGGCTCGATGCCGATACCGGTGTCCGCCACCTCAAAGCGCACCAGCAATTCATTGCCATGGTCTTCGATCAGCCGGGCGCGCAGGGTAATGGAGCCTTGCTCGGTGAACTTGATGGCATTGCCGGCATAGTTGAGCAAGGCCTGGCGCAGCCGCGTCGGGTCGCCACGCAGCCAAAGGGGAACCCCGTCGCCATTCACTTCGATCCGAAGTCCTTTGCTGCGCGCCGACTGCCCCACGATGGAGTCCACATTGTCCAGAATGGCGGCGAGGTGAAAGTCGGTGCTTTCCAGTTGCAGCCGACCCGCCTCGATCTTGGAGAGGTCGAGGATGTCGTTGATGATGGCCAGCAAGTGCCTTCCTGCGCTGTCGATCTTGTCCAGCCGCGCGGTCTGTTCCGGCGTGCCGCCTGAGCGGCGCAGCAGGTGATTGAGGCCGATGATCGCGTTCATGGGGGTGCGAATTTCGTGGCTCATGTTGGCCAGAAAGGCGCTCTTGGCCTCGTTGGCCGCATCAGCCTGTTGGCGCGCCATGTTCAGCTCGGTCGTGCGTTGCGCCACCAGCTCTTCCAGATGGTGGCGGTAACGGTCCAGTTCGTCGCCGAGATGTTTTTTCTCGGTGATGTCTTCCTTGACCGCCACATAGTGGCTGATGGAGCCGTCGGGCTGGCGCAGGGGATTGATGACGGCGAACTCAATGTATTCGCTGCCGTCCTTGCGCTTGTTGATGAACTCCCCCTTCCAGGGCAGGCCAGCGGTCATGGCGGCCCACATGGCGGTGTAGGTTTCGGGCGGTGTCTTGCCGGTGTGCAGGATGCGCGGGTTCTGCCCGATGGCCTCTTCCCGGCTGTAGCCCGTTGCACGCACGAAAGCGTCGTTCACATACTCGATCTGGGCATCCATGTTGGTGATGACGATGCTGCCCATGCTTTGCTGCACCGCTTGCGACAGTTTGCGCAGCAAGTCCTCGTTGCTTTTGCGCTCGGTGATATCGCGGGAGATGCCAAAGAGGCCAATGGTTTTCCCGTCTTCATCGCGCAGCGGTCCCTTGGTCGAGAGAAAGGTGCGCTCCCCATCCACGGTGAGGACCGTTTCTTCAAAGGTTTTGATCAACATTTCAGCGATCACACGGCGGTCATTGGCCTGGATCATTGCGGCCTGCTCAGGAAAGAGGACGGTGTCGTCCAGGCCCAGTGTTCCCTCGGTGGTTTTACCGACGACCCGTGCCGTTTCCCGGTTGAACAGCAGGTAGCGGCCCGTCAGGTCTTTGGCAAAAATGGCATCGCTGGAGCTGTCGGCGATGGCAACGAGTAATTGTTGGGTGCGCCGGTTTTCGGTTTGCGCTTCCCGCTCGCTTAAAGACGACGTCAGGGCCTGGTTCAGCAGGCGTTGCACCAGACCAAAGAGCAGCAGGGAAGTCACGAGTACAAACAGCCAGCCTTTCATGGTGCTGGCAAAGGCGATGTCGTTCAGATCGTTGAAGATCCACACCATCACCTTGTCGGAGAGGAGGATCCACAGGCCGGCGAACAGCGCGTAGGTCAGAACCAGTTGCAGGGTGGCGGTCGTGGTCTGAAGCGGCGGGCTCGAAGCTTGCTGTTCTTTGGGATGCCCGCCGTGGTTCATCAGTTGACCTCGCGGTAGTGTTCAGCGATGGCCACAAAATCCTGAAAGTTGGCCAGGAAGGTGTCGGTGACATCGGGGTCGAAGTGCTTGCCACGCCCGGCGATGATGATGTCGCGGGCAACTTCGTAGGGCATGGCCGGTTTGTAGGCCCGTGCCGAAATCAAGGCGTCGAACACATCGGCCAGGGCCATCAGGCGAGCCGACACGGGAATGGCGTCGCCTGTCAAACCGTCGGGGTAACCGCTGCCGTCCCATTTTTCATGGTGCCAGTGGGCAATCTCCTTGGCCACCGACAGGAACACCAACGGGGTCTCGATGTCCTGCTCGGCGTGCTCAATCGCGTCGCTGCCCAGCTTGGCATGGGTCTGCATGATGGCCCACTCAATGGGGTTCAATTTGCCGGGCTTGAGCAGGATGTGATCGGGAATGCCGACCTTGCCGATGTCGTGCAGCGGGGCCGAACGGGCCAGCAGGTCAATGTAACGCTCGGTCAGGGTCGCCTTGAAGCGCGGATGTTCGCGCAACGCGATGGCCAGTTGTTGCACATAGCCCTGGGTGCGCAAGATATGGTTGCCGGTTTCGGGGTCGCGTATTTCGGCCAGGTGCGCCAGGGCCTGGATGCTGACCCGCTGGGTGAGGTCGTTTTCGGTCATGCGCCGCGCCACTTCGGCTTCGAGCACAGTGTTCTCGTTCTTCAGCCAGTCGCGGGCCTGTTTGGCCTGCAGTTGGGTGAGTACCCGGGCCAGCACCACGGCGGGGGTGATCGGTTTGGTGATGTAGTCGGCGGCGCCAGCGGAGAGGCCGCGCTCTTCATCCCCGGCAGCGGTCAGGGCGGTGAGAAAAACAACGGGAATATCCTGGGTGGCCGGGTTGTCGCGCAACTGCGTCAGCACCGCATAACCGTCCATGCCGGGCATCATCACATCGAGCAGGATCAGGTCGGGCCTGGGCTGGTTGTTGGCAACGCGCAAACCCCCTTCACCCGTCGTTGCCGCCAGCACCCGGTAGTGGGGACGCAGCAGATCGCTCAGAACAAACAGGTTTTCTGGCGAATCGTCAATGATCAGGATGGTGGCGCTGGGGGCTGTAGTCATGCGGCCTTGAATAAATTGTCCTAGGGAAGACAGTTTAGATCAGATCGCCACTCCATAAAGGCGTGCATTCAAGTGGCCCAGGTTTCCCGCAACATTGTTTTGAGCGCCACCAGCAAGGCATCGCGCAGGCCGTGGAG
>JAZKHK010000158.1:0-3890 GCA_040385425.1 Pseudomonadota bacterium
CAATGCGGCCAGCGCCAGCAAGGGCGCGGTGCTGGACAACTACTGACACTGAACAGCGCCGGATACGGCGACTTGATAAAAACCCCGCCCAGTTGGGCTGGTAGGTTTTTTGAATATTCAGCGAGGCCGTTTCTTTTTGGAAACAGTACCGATGGCCTCGTGATTTTTGTCGATCCGGGCCTGCCGCCGTGCGTCCTCGCGCTCCATGGCTTTCCTCTTGGTATGGCCCGACGCATCCGACCAAGTCCACCACAGGATCGTCAGGCCAAAAGGCAGTAGAACCACCCACCAATCCCAAGCCGCCACGGGGCCCATTTCAAGATATTTCATGGCCAACAAAACCAGCCCAAGACCTAATAAATACATTGACTATCCAATCATTTTTCAAAAGACCGACCGGTGATAAGTGTCAACCACCAACACTACAATTCCGTTGACAGACTGTAAACCAACATTTGAGGAAGAAATAATGAAACATGCTCTCTTGACTTTAATTGCTGCTGTTTGCGTCACGGCGCCGGCGTTTGCCGATCAGAAGCTGGCAAGTGACAAGATGTGCATGCAATGCCACGCGATTGACAAAAAAATTGTCGGCCCATCCTACAAAGACGTGGCCCAAAAGTACGCCGGTCAGAAAGACGCCGCCAACAAACTGGCCACCAAGATCATGAAAGGCGGTTCTGGCGTTTGGGGTGCGGTCCCAATGCCCGCCAACCCGCAAGTCAACGAAGCTGACGCCAAGAAATTGGCCGCATGGATTTTGGCAACAAGCTGATCAGCCCCATCCGTTTGCCCCATAAAAAAGCCCGCTTGATGCGGGCTTTTTTGATTTTTAATGCTTTATCAGCCGGTAGCCCCCGTTGCACGGGCGCCACCAGCTATTCTTTTCATAGCGTCAGTAGGTTTGACCCAACTGACCCAAAATCGCCGGGTTTTCCAGTGTGGACGTGTCCTGGGTAATGGACTCACCCTTGGCCAGCGAGCGCAACAGGCGACGCATGATCTTGCCGGAACGGGTCTTGGGCAAGTTCTCGCCGAAGCGGATGTCCTTGGGCTTGGCGATTGGGCCGATTTCTTTGGCCACCCAGTCACGCAGAATCTTGGCAATCGCCTTGGCTTCTTCGCCTGTTGGGCAAGCACCCTTGAGCACCACAAACGCGCAAATCGCTTCGCCGGTCAGGTCATCAGGACGACCCACCACGGCGGCTTCAGCCACCAGATCCGACTTGGCCACCAGTGCCGATTCGATTTCCATGGTGCCCATGCGGTGACCCGACACGTTCAACACGTCATCAATACGACCGGTGATGCGGAAGTAGCCACGGTCGGCACTGCGCACGGCGCCATCGCCAGCCAGGTAGGTCTTGCCACCCAGTTCTTCGGGGAAGTAGCTGCTCTTGAAACGCTGTGGGTCATTCCAGATGTTGCGAATCATCGAAGGCCATGGGCGCTTGATGACCAGCAGGCCACCGGAACCATTCGGCACGTCAACGCCGGCTTCGTCCACGATGGCGGCCATGATGCCGGGCAGCGGCAAGGTGCAGCTACCGGGAACCAGAGGCGTCGCGCCTGGCAGCGGCGTGATCATGTGGCCGCCAGTTTCGGTTTGCCAGAAGGTGTCCACAATCGGGCAACGCTCACCGCCGACGTTCTTGTAGTACCACATCCAGGCTTCAGGGTTGATGGGCTCGCCCACGGAACCCAGAATGCGCAGGCTGCTCAGGTCGGAGCGGTCTGGATGCACTTTTTCATCGCTCTCGGCCGATTTGATCAGCGAACGGATGGCGGTTGGTGCGGTGTAGAAAATCGAGACTTTGTGACGCTCGATCATCTGCCAGAAACGGCCAGCGTTCGGGTAGGTGGGAACACCTTCAAAAATGACCTGGGTGGCACCGGCGGCCAGCGGGCCGTAAGCGACGTAGGCATGGCCGGTGATCCAGCCGATGTCGGCGGTACACCAGAACACATCGGAAGGCTGCAGGTCAAACGTCCAGTCCATCGTCAGCTTGGACCACAAAAGGAAGCCGCCGGTCGAGTGCTGCACGCCTTTTGGCTTACCAGTGGAGCCGGAAGTGAAAAGAATGAACAAGGGATGCTCGGCTCCGACGGACACCGGTGCGCATTCTGTGCTTTGGCCTTCCAGCGCTTCCGTAAAGGTGATGTCGCGACCGGCCACCATGTTGCAGGCGGTCGGCGTGCGTTGGTACACAAAAACAGTCTTGATGGATTCGCAGCCGCCCAATGCCAGACCTTCGTCCACAATCGCCTTCAAAGGCAACTCTTTGCCACCGCGCATCTGGTAGTTGCAAGTGACCACGGCCACGGCACCCGCGTCAATAATGCGTTCCTGCAGCGCCTTGGCCGAGAAGCCGCCGAACACCACGCTGTGGGTGGCGCCAATACGGGCGCAGGCTTGCATGGCAATCACGCCTTCAAGGGTCATGGGCATGTACACCAGAACACGGTCACCCTTTTGGATGCCCTTGGCAGTGAGCGCGTTGGCAAACTGGCTGACTTTGGCCAGCAGTTCCTTGTACGTGGTTTTGGTGACGGTGCCGTCATCCGCTTCGAAAATAACAGCGGTCTTGTTTTCGACCGGCGTGCCCATGTGCTTGTCGAGGCAGTTGGCGGAAGCGTTCAGTTCGCCATCATCAAACCACTTGTAAAACGGGGCATTGGATTCATCCAATGTCTTGGTGAAGGGCTTGTCCCACATCACATTTTCACGGGCCAGACGAGCCCAGAAACCTTCAAAATCTTTTTCAGCTTCGGCGCACAGGGCGTTGTACCCCTCCATGCCGGAAATGCGGGCAGACTTGACAAGTGCCTCGCTCGGCGGGAAAACGCGGTTCTCAACCAGTGTGGACTCAATGGCGGACGATGCTTCACTCATAGGTAGGTCTCCTTTTTTAATTAATCAAATGCTGTGCGAGACTGTCGTGGTTCGCACTTACATGCCACTGACTGGTCGCAAACTTATGAGGATTGGGGCTCGTCAGTCAAGTTATTGTGCTCTCCCTACAATGGGCAGCCCAAGTACTCGCCCAGGAAACACCCATGTCCGACCCGACGACCGAAAAAAATGTGCGCATGCGTCCGCTTCCACGCTTCATCTTTGCCAGCCGTTGGCTGCAATTGCCGCTTTACCTGGGTCTGATCGCCGCGCAGGGCGTTTATGTGTTTCATTTTTGGGTTGAACTGGTCCACCTGCTGGAAGCCGCTTTTGGCAACCAGACCGCCTTGCAAGCCTTGATCTCCAGCATCGGCTACAAGGAAGCGAGCCCCACCACCGTCTTGAACGAAACCATCATCATGCTGGTGGTGCTGGCGCTGATTGACGTGGTCATGATCTCGAACCTGCTGATCATGGTGATTGTGGGCGGCTACGAAACCTTTGTCAGCCGCATGGACCTGGAAGGCCACCCTGACCAGCCCGAATGGCTCAGCCATGTGAATGCGTCGGTACTCAAGGTCAAGCTGGGTACCGCCATCATCGGCATCAGCTCCATTCACCTGCTCAAAACATTCATCAACGCGGCGAATTACGATGAAAAAGTGCTGATCGCCCAAACCGCGATTCACATCACGTTTTTACTGTCCGCCATGGCCATCGCCTACACCGACCGCTTGATGTCGCGTACTCAAAACGAAGCACACTGATTTTTATGAAAAGATGGCCCTCATCCTTATTTTTAGCGTTCACTGCCGTTCTGGCGCTGACGGCCTGTAGCGACGCCAAAGACACGCATCCGGACCAGTTGGTCACCAAGCGCAACGCTATTTTCAAGCAGTTCACACGCACGCTGGAGCCCATGGGCCTGGTGGCACGCGAGCGCAAGGACTACAACGCACGCGAGTTCAACGCCAGCGCGTTGGAGCTGGAAAAAATC
>JAZKHK010000159.1:0-12048 GCA_040385425.1 Pseudomonadota bacterium
AGGCAAACCAGGCGTCAAACTTGACCGCCAGCAACGTGAGCACCATGCCGACCTCGATCAGCGTGGGCACGATGCTGTACAGCGAATACGAGATCAGCGAGTTCACGGCGCGCGTGCCGCGCTCGATGTCGCGCGTCATGCCGCCGGTCTGGCGTTCCAGGTGAAAGCGCAGGCTTAAAGCATGCAAATGGCGAAACACCTGCAGGGAGATGGTGCGTGAGGCGCCCTCGGTGGCCTTGGCAAAAATGAGTTCGCGCAACTCGGCAAACAAGGTGGTGGACAGGCGCAGTAGGCCGTAGGCCAACAACAAAGCGACCGGCACCACCAGCAGGGCGTGGGCGTCGATGCCGCCCTTGGGGTTCATGGTGTCCACCAGTTGCTTGAGCAGCAGGGGCACGCTGACGTTGGCCGTTTTGGCGCCGACCATGAAGGCCAGCGCGGCCATCACGCGCCATTTGTAGGCCCACAAATACGGGAACAGGCGGCGCAAGGTGGCCAGATCAGAACGGGGGGCAGCGGGAGTGGACGCCGAAGCGACATCGTGGTGAGAGCCGGAACGGCGCATGGGTGACAATCGATTAGCTTAAACAACCTTGATTGTGCCTATGTCTGCCAACCCCAGCACGCCCCCCTCTGAAACCAGCAGCACCCCGCCCGCCGCGACAAATCGCGCGCCCAGCGTGCAGTTGCCAACCGACCAGGAACTGGTGCTCAAGGTCATCCCCATGCCGCGCGACTGCAATGCCAATGGCGACATTTTTGGCGGCTGGGTGATGGCGCAGGTGGACCTGGCGGGCGCCGTGGTGCCGGCACGTTACATCAAGGGCCGCATGGTCACGGTGGCGGTCAATGAGTTTGTGTTCAAGCACCCGGTGCGGGTGGGCGACATCCTGTCGTTTTTTGCCAAGCTCAGCCGCATCGGCCGTACCTCGGTCACGGTCACGGTAGAGGTCTTTGCCGAGCGTTTTGGTTCGGAAAATGAATACACCAAGGTCACCGAAGCGTCCATCACCTATGTGGCCATTGATGAGCACGGCCGCCCCCGCGAAGTGCCGCAACAATTGCTTTAGTTTGCAAACCGCCTGAAGTCCGCCTATAAATCGGAGCCTGTGGTCTTCATTCTGAAGGCCGCTTTTCAGGAGGTTCCCCATGACAACCATCATCGGACTCGCTGGCAGTCTGCGCGCCAAGTCGTTCAATGCCGCCTTGCTGCGCGCCGCCGTGCCCCTGATGCCGCAGGGCACCCACCTGGAGATTGCCAGCATCAAAGGCATTCCGCTGTATGACGGCGATGTGGAGGACCAGGACGGCATTCCGTCCCCGGTGGCCGCACTGAAAGACCGGATTGCCGCCGCCGACGGGCTGCTGCTGGTCACGCCGGAGTACAACAATTCGATCCCGGGCGTGTTCAAGAATGCGCTCGACTGGCTGTCGCGCCCGCCGGCCGACAGCGCACGGGTTTTTGCCAATCGGCGGGTGGCGCTCATCGGCGCATCGCCGGGGGGCTTTGGCACCATCCTGGCCCAGAACACCTGGTTGCCGGTGTTTCGCACACTGGGGATGCAGCCCTGGTTCAACGGCCGCCTGATGGTGGCGCGCGCCGGCAGCGTTTTCAACGAACAGGGGGAACTGGTGGACGAGAAAACCCGGGGCCAACTGCAGCAGTTCCTGCAGGGGTTTGCCGATTTTGTGAAGTCGTAACACCGTCAAACGATCATCGCAGCAGGGAGGGCACCATGACGTATGCCAATTTATCCACCCCCAAAACGCGCGAACCGCAGTGGCCCCTGCTGGCCTACCCGCCTTGGCAGGACACCTGCGCCACGCTGCACCTGTGGACCCAGATCGTCGGCAAGATCCGGCTGGCTCAGACCCCGTGGACCAATCACTCCTGGCATGTGCCGCTCTACGTCACCGCGCGCGGCCTGACGACCTCGCCCATGCCCGACGGGGCGCGCACCTTTCAAATGGAGTTCGACTTCATCGACCACCGGCTGGTGATCGAAACCAGCGACGGCACGGAAGCCAGCCTGCCCTTGAAAGCCTGCCCGGTGGCCGACTTTTACCAGGCCTTGCAGGCGCAACTGGCCGAGGTGGACCTGCACGTCAAGATTCACACCACGCCCAATGAAATCGTGGATGGCATCCCGTTCGAGCAGGACTATCAGCATGCGTCGTACGACGCCGCCTCCGCCCATCGTTTCTGGCTGGCGCTGGTGCAGGTTGACCGCGTGTTCAAGCAGTTCCGGACCGGCTTCATCGGCAAGTGCAGCCCGGTGCATTTTTTCTGGGGCAGTTTTGATCTGGCGGTGACGCGCTTTTCAGGCCGCCCGGCCCCGCAGCATCCTGGCGGCGTGCCGCATTGCCCGGACTGGGTCACGCGCGAGGCCTACTCGCACGAGGTCAGCAGTTGCGGCTTCTGGCCGGGCGGCGAGATGCTGCCGGAGCCGGTGTTTTATGCCTACGCCTACCCCGAGCCGCCCGGCTTCAGCACCGCCGCCGTGCAGCCGCAGAGTGCCCGCTATGAGACTGCTCTGCATGAATTCATACTGCCTTACGAGGCGGTGCGCTTGGCCGCCTCACCGGATGCGCTGCTGCTTGAGTTTTTGCAAAGCAGCTACGAGGCCGCCGCCAATCTGGGGGCGTGGGACCGGGCGGCGCTGGAGCAAACGCTACCGCCGCGCTGATCGTCAAGAAACGATGTAAGCCGCCGCCGCGGTGGACAGCAGCTTGCCGTCCGCCCCCAAAAACTCCATGCGGGTGGAGGCCACACGCGAACCCAGGCGCATCACTTCGGCCCGGAGTTCAAAGTGCTCGCCAATGCCGGGGCGCAGGTAATCGACCCGCAAATCGATGGTGCCGAGCTTGCCAAAGCGGTGCAGGCGTTGCGCGGGCGACTCGTCCATGTGGCGCGCGCCGATGGCGGCCATCACGGCCAGGCCGCCCATGGCATCGAGCCCGGCGCTGATGGCGCCGCCGTGAATCCGGTTGTGGGCGTAATGCCCCACCAGCTTGGGCTGCATGGCCATGCGCGCCCGCACCACGTTGGGCTGAAGGGTGGTGATCTTGAGACCCAGCACCTGGTTGAACACAATCATTTCTTCAAAGATGTTTTTCAAGCCGGCGATGAATTCTTCTTCGAACACGATCTCGGCGGGGGCGGCAAGCGATGGGGTCATCAAGGTTCCTTCAAAAAACAAAAATCCGACGGCGGTCAACGTTGGCGCAGTTGCGCCAGGGTGGTCTCCAGCCATTTGAGCATGCCGGGATTCTGGCTGGTAGCGATGTTCATGCGCAGCCAGGTGCTGGGCGCTTGCTGAGGAGAAAACAGGGCACCCGGGGCCAGCAGGTAGCCGGCCTCCAGCGCCAGGGCGGCGAGCGTGATGGTGTCCACCCCGGTGTCAAACCAGCCCAGGAAACCGGCTTGGGGCCGGCAAAACGCGGTCATGCCCAGCGACTCCATGCGTTTGAAGGTGGGCTCGCGCAACTCATCCAGCGCGGCATGCACCCGCTGGCAATGTTTGCGGTAGCTGCCTTCGGTCAGGGCGCGGTACACGATGCGCTCATTGATCTCGGGTGTGGCCAGCGAGGTGAGCAGCTTCTGGTTGCCCAGGGATTCGGCAATGTCGGCGGTGGCGGCGACAAACCCGACCCGGATATTGGGCACCAGCATCTTGGAAAAGCTGCCCAGGTAGATCACCCGCTTCAACTGGTCCAGGCTGGCCAGGCGGGCGGCCGGCACGCCGCTGGGCAAGAAGTCGGCGTAAATGTCGTCTTCCACAATGATCGTGTCGTGCGCTTCGGCAATGCGCAGAATCTGGTAGGCGGCGGCGCTGCTGAGCACGGTGCTGGTGGGGTTGTGCAACACCGAGTTGATGATCAGCATTTTGGGTTTGCACACGGCGGCCAGTTCGGCCAGCGCCTGCACATCCGGCCCCTGGGGCGTGTACGGCAGGCCGACCAGATTGACGCCCATCATGGCGAGCGTGCCCAGTTGCGCCGACCAGGCCGGGTTGCCCACGATCACGCTGTCGCCGGGCTGCAAGAACTTGCGCACGATCAGATCAATCGCTTGCGTTGCGCCCGACGTGGTGAGGATTTGCGCCGGGGTAGCCGAGATCTCGATCTCGGCGAGCTTGCGGGTGATTTGCTCACGCAGGGGCGTGTAGCCTTGCGCGAAGGCCGCATGCGCCAATTGCAAACCCGGCGTGGCGCCCAGCGAGCGCAGCCCGAGCTTGATCAGATCGCCACCGCACAGCGCGGGCGGCAGATAGCCAAAGCCGGGCGACATGTCAGCCGCGATGCCACTTTGCATATTGCGCATCAACCAGCCCATGTCGATGGTTTGCGAGCGCACCGCGGCTGCCTTGGGCCGCTTCACCGCGCTGGCCGTGGGTTCGCGCACAAAAAACCCGGAGCCGCGCCGCGCCTGCAAGTGGCCGCGCGCCACCAGGCGCTCGTAGGCTTCGACCACCGTGAAGCGGGACACGCCGCGGTCGGTGGCCAACTGCCGCACCGAGGGCATACGCATGCCGGGCCGAAACACCTGCTCCTGAATGCGCAACAGAGCCCATTGAACGAGCTGGTCCACCAGCGTCATGGAATTGGCCAGCGCACTGCGATCAAGCAAAGCCTGGGCGGGCGGCGGGGAGTCAGAAAGCGTGGTGGTGGGCATCACAAGCAGGAATCGTATGGGTCATCAAACCGGGCCAGTTGCATTAATTATCTGGTCAACTGTACCGGAACTGTCATGGTATAGAGCTTACATTGAGGGCTCTGACAACGCAAGCCCGCCTTGTCAGATGTACCAAGCTACCAAGGAGTCCGCCATGAAACAGATTGAAAACTTTGAACTGACTGCAGCGCGCGTCGCGGCTTTTCAACTGAAGGCGGGCTGCGTGATTCGGGTCACCACCGGTTGCCTGTGGCTGACGCTGCAAGGCCAGCCCGACGATATCTGGTTGCGCGCCGGCCAGGCGTGGACCGTGCCGGCCAATGGCACGCTGTGGCTGAGCGCGGAACCGGCTGCCACCTTCCAGGTGCTTCAAGCCATCGCCCTGCGGCGCCCGAAACACCCGGCAAACGTAGGGAAAACGCCAGGTTATTGCTATTGAATAGATAGCTATCTAAGCATATTCCATAGGGGCTAGAGCCTTATTTTGCTTAAATTATTGGTTTAAATCCGGGATTTCAGGGGAAAACGCCCGCGCGCCCTTTTTGGGAGCTATCTCTTGCGCTTATAGTTGGCGTGAAGTGAGTAGGGAGCCCAAAATAATGAATCTGAAACCCCGTTTTTTTCTGCTGACCAGCCTGATGGTCATCGCCTCGGCGCTGGCCGCATGGTGGATCGCGCGGCAGCAGGCCGAGGTCATCGTCGAACAGTGGGCGGTTCGCTACGCTGAAAAGCAGGTCCTCTACGACAAGTCCCGCATGATGCAACCCATCCTGCGGGAAATTGCCCTGGCCCGGCAACTGGCGGCGTCGCCGCAGATTCGGGAATGGGCACGCAAGCCTGACGATCCAAAGTTGACCCAGCGCGCCACGGCCGAGATGGAGAGCTTTCGCCTCAACTTCACCGACAAAAGCTACTTCCTCGCCTTGAACCAGTCCGGGCGCTACTACCATAACAACGCCACAAACGAGTTCGCCAAGCAGCCTTTTCGCTACGTCCTGGACCCGAAGAAGCCAGCGGACCAATGGTTTTACGGCGTCATCGGCCAACAACGGGACATGCACCTCAACGTCAACCCCGATGTCCATCTGGGCGTGACCAAACTGTGGATTGATGTGCTCATCCGCGACGGCAACGATGTTCTGGGCGTCGCCGGCACCGGGCTCGATCTCACCCAGTTCATCCATGAGGTCGTGGGCACCACCCAGCCGGGTATTTCAAGTCTGTTCACGGACCACGACGGCGCCATTCAGGTGATCCGCGATGAGCGCATGATCGACTTTGGCAGCATCACCAAAAACGCGGGCGAGCGCAAAACGATTGATCTGTTGTTTGACCGCCGCAAAGACCGCGAGGCCATCCTGAGCGCCATGAAAGAGCTGGAACAACTCAAGACCACGGTGGTCACGCGCTTTGTCACGATGAACGGCAAGTCGTACCTGGCCGGGGTGGCTTTTCTGCCGGAAATTGACTGGTATGAAATCACCCTGCTCGACCTGAATGTGGTGTTGCCGCTGGCCAGTTTCAGCGGCATTTTGCTGGTGTATGGCTTGATGCTGCTGGCGGCCTTGGTGATGTTCAACCTGGTGCTCAGCCGCCTGGTGCTGCGACCGCTGGGACAACTGGAACAGGCCATTCAAAAAGTCCAGGATGGCCAGTTTTCTCCCGAATCCCTGCCCACCGGCGAGCGCAATGAAATCGGACGGCTGATGGGCCACTTCAAGCACATGGCGCAAACCGTGCTGCATACCCGCAATGAACTCGAAGACAAGGTCAAAGTGCGCACCGAAGCGCTGGAGCACCTGACCCGCACCGACTCGTTGACCGAGCTGCTCAACCGGCGCGGCATGGCCGAGCGGCTGGAGGCGGCGCACAGCCACAACCAGCGGGAACACAGCCATTTCGGGCTGTTGCTGATCGACGTGGATTGCTTCAAGGAAATCAATGACAAGCACGGCCACGGACGGGGTGACCAGGCGTTGCGCCTGATCGCCGAACTGATCCGCGCCATCATCCGCCCCTACGACAGTGCGGCGCGCTGGGGCGGCGATGAATTCCTGGTCCTGGCCATGGACTGCGATGAAATCACCTTGACGCGACTGGGTGAGCGCATTGGCGCCGCAGTGAGGGAAACCCGCCATTTATCCGATCAGGAAGGCCAGCCCATTGCCTTGACCTTGAGCATTGGCGCCACCCTGGTGGGGCTCGAAGACATTGAACGCGCGCTCGCCCAGGCCGATCAGGCCATGTACGCGGCCAAAGATGCCGGGCGCAACTGCTTGCGCCTGTACCAATAACCGTTACGCCCACCTGAGGTGACAAGTCAAAATAAAACGCGAGCCGCTATTAAATAAATAGCTGCTCGCGCTTATTCCACAAGGGCCAGAGGCCTGTTTGGCTTTAAATCCTGGAGAAATCCGGCTTGCGCTTCTCCATGAACGCGGTGAACGCCTCTTTGGCAGCCGGTTCGTTCAACATGCGCCCAAAGGTTTGCGCTTCTTCGACGATGCGCTCGGCCACGATGCCGGCCTGGCCTTGGCGCATCAGGCGCTTGGTTTCGATCACGGAACTCACCGGTTTGGCCGCCAGCTTTTGGGCCTGGCGTTGCGCCAATGCGGCAACCTCAGTCGGCGGCACGATGCGGCTGATGAGCCCCATCTCCAGCGCCGCTTCGGCCATGAACGGATCGCCCAGCAGCAAGGCTTCTGCCGCCCGGCCATAGCCCATCAGTTGCGGTGCGAGGTAGCTTGACGCCGCTTCGGGGCACAGGCCCAGATTGACGAAAGGCATGGAGAACATCGCGTTGTCGCCCGCATACACCAGGTCGCAATGAAACAGCATGGTGGTGCCGATGCCGACCGCCGGGCCGCATACCGCGGCCAGCACCGGCTTGGGGAAGGTGCTGATGGCGCGCAAAAAGCGGAACACCGGCGCGTCCAGGCTGGAAGGCGGCGCACTGAGGAAGTCGCCAATGTCATTGCCGGCGCTGAAAATGGTCTCATGCCCTTGGAACACCACGGCACGCACGGCGTCATTGGCTTGGGCCTGGGTCAGCGCATCGGCCATGGCGGCGTACATGGCGCCGGTCAGCGAGTTCTTTTTGTCCACGCGATTCAGGGTGATGGTCATCACGCCCGCGCTGGTGTCGATCAATAGGTCGGTCATGCGGTTTTCTCAATTGAAGGAGGGAGGAAATCCCGGCCTGCGCCGGGATGACAGCGAGCAGGATAACAAGCCCTGCCGCCAGCGGGGTTACACCCGCTCAAAAATACCCGCCGCGCCCTGCCCCATGCCGACGCACATGGAGACCATGCTGTACTTGAGGTTGTTGCGGTGCAGGGCATGAATGGCGGTGGCGGAGCGGATGGCACCGGTCGCGCCCAGCGGGTGGCCCAAGGCAATGGCGCCGCCCATGGGGTTGACCTTGGCCGGGTCCAGCCCCAGCGTGTTCATGACGGCCAGCGACTGGGCGGCAAACGCTTCGTTGAGCTCGATCCAGTCGATGTCGTCCTGTTTCAAACCGGCATAACGCAGCGCCGCCGGAATTGCCTCGATCGGGCCGATGCCCATGATGTGCGGCGGCACGCCTTTGGCGGCAAAGCTGACGAAGCGCGCCAGCGGTTTCAGGCCAAACTGCTTGACCGCTTTCTCGCTGGCCAGGATCAGCGCTCCGGCGCCGTCAGAGGTTTGCGAACTGTTGCCCGCCGTGACCGAGCCGCGTGCCGCAAACACAGTCTTGAGCTTGGCCAGGCCTTCCAGCGAGGTGTCAAAGCGCGCGCCTTCGTCCAGGCTGACCAGGCGTTTTTTCTCGATGACTTCGCCGGTGGCGAGGTTGGGCGAGCGGTCCGTGACCTCAATCGGGGTAATTTCGTCGGCAAAGTAGCCGGCCTCCATGGCGGCCAGCGCCTTCTGGTGCGAGGCCACGGCGAAGGCGTCCTGCGCGTCGCGGCTGATCTTCCACTGGGTCGCCACTTTCTCGGCGGTCAAGCCCATGCCGTAGGCCAGGCCGATGTCTTCATCACGGTCAAACAGGCTGGGCGACAGCGAGGGCGCGTTGCCCATCATTGGCACCATGCTCATGCTTTCGACGCCAGCGGCGATCATCACGTCGGCTTCACCGACGCGAATGCGGTCCGCCGCCATTTGCACCGCATTCAAACCGGAGGCGCAAAAACGGTTGACGGTGATGCCGCCGACGCTGGTCGGCAGACCGGCCAGCACCGCACCGACGCGCGCAATGTTCATGCCCTGCTGGCCTTCAGGAATGGCACAGCCGCAGATCAGGTCTTCGATCGTGGCCGGGTCCAGCGACGGCACTTGCGCCAGCGCGGCGTGCAAGACCTTGACCAGCAGATCATCCGGTCGCGTGTTGCGGAAAAACCCGCGGTGCGAACGGCCAATGGGCGTGCGCGTGGCGGCAACGATATAGGCTTCTTGAATTTGTTTCATGGTGTTCTCTTGATCAGTTGCGAACAGGCTTGCCGGTGGACATCATGCCCATGATGCGTTCCTGCGTTTTGGGATGCACCAGCAGCTCACAGAAAGCCCGGCGTTCCAGGGTCATCAGGTACTCTTCATCAACCAGGCTGCCGGCATCGACATCGCCGCCGCAGACCACGTTGGCGATCAGGCTGGCGATATGAAAATCGTGCGCGCTGATGAAGCCACCGTCGCGCATGTTGACCAGCGAGCCTTTGATGGTGGCCGCCCCGCTGCGCCCCGCCACCGCGAACTGGCGCTTGTGTGGCGCCCGGTAGCCGCCGGTGAACATGGTTTTGGCCTCGTTCAGAGCCACAAACAGCAGCTCGTCCTTGTGCGGCACGATCACATCGCTCTCCAGCAAATAGCCCAGCTTGCGCGACTCCAGCGCGCTGGTGCCAACCTTGGCCATGGCGGCGGAGGTGAAGCCTTCGGTCAGGAACGGCAGCAAATCCTTACCGGTCGAAGCCGCCGCATTCTCGGCAGCGCGGCGCGCAATGTAGGTCAGGCCACCGGCACCGGGCACCAGGCCGACACCGACTTCGACCAGACCGATGTAGCTCTCCATGGCGACCACGCGCCGAGCGGAATACACCGACAGTTCGCAACCACCACCCAGCGCCAAACCACGCACTGCCGACACGACGGGCACATTGGCGTAGCGCAGTTTCAGCATGGCTTGCTGCATCTCGGCTTCGGCCCCGTCAATGGCGGACACGCCGGCCATCATGAAGGCGGGCAGCATGGCCTGCAGATCGGCACCGGCCGAGAACATCTCATCCGGCGACCAGATCACCAAGCCTTTGAAGTCGGCTTCGGCCAGTGCCAGGCCCTGCATCAGGCCTTCGACCACGCCGGGGCTGATGGCGTGCATCTTGGTCTTGATGCTGGCAATCAGCACCTCGCCATCGAGCGTCCACAGGCGGATTGCCTCGTCTTCATGCAAGGTCTTGCCGGCCACTTCGGCCTTGGGCGCATTGGCACCCAGCACGCTCTCGGGAAAGTGTTGGCGCGCATACACCGGCAGACTGCGCGGCGGCACAAATTGCCGGGTCGTCGGGTTCCATGAGCCTTGCGGCGTGTGGACGCCACCCGCGTCGGCCACCGGCCCGTTGAACACCCAGTCCGGCAGGGGCGCGTTGCACAAGGCTTTGCCGGCGTCGATGTCTTCCTTGACCATGTTGGCCACGGTGAGCCAACCGGCTTCTTGCCACAGCTCGAACGGGCCTTGTTTCATGCCGAAGCCCCAGCGCATGCAGAAGTCCACATCGCGGGCGTTGTCGGCAATCGAGGCCAGATGAATGGCGGCGTAATGAAAGCTGTTGCGCAGAATAGCCCACAGGAACCGGCCTTGCGCGCCTTCGCTGTCGCGCAGCAGTTTCAGACGTTCGGCAGCGGGCTTTTTGAGCATGCGGCCATAGACCTCATCGGCCTTTTGGCCGCCGGGCACGTAGTCTTTGGATGCCAGGTCAAAGCGCAGAATGTCGCGCCCGACCTTCTTGAAGAAACCGGCCTTGGCTTTCTGACCCAGGTTACCCATCTCCAGCAGGGTTTTGAGCACCTCGGGCGTGGCAAAACTGGCGTAGAAGGGATCGCTCTCCAGCGTCAAGGTGTCTTGCAGCGTCTTGATGACGTGGGCCATGGTGTCCAGGCCCACCACGTCGGCCGTGCGGAACGTGCCGGAGCTGGCACGACCGAGCTTTTTGCCGGTGAGGTCGTCCACCACGTCGTAGGTCAGACCAAAATTCTCCACCTCTTTCATGGTCGCCAACATGCCGGCGATGCCGACGCGGTTGGCGATGAAGTTGGGAGAATCCTTGGCCCGCACCACGCCTTTGCCGAGGTTGCTGGTGACAAACGCCTCCAGGTCGTCCAGGATTTGCGGCTGCGTGGTGGGCGTGTTGATCAGCTCGACCAGCAGCATGTAGCGCGGCGGGTTGAAGAAGTGGATGCCGCAAAAGCGCGGCTTGATTTCTTCGGGCAGCGCTTCACTGAGCTTGGTGATCGACAGGCCCGAGGTGTTGGAGGCCACGATGGCGTGCGGGGCCAGGAAGGGGGCGATTTTTTTGTAGAGATCGAGCTTCCAGTCCATGCGCTCGGCAATGGCTTCAATCACCAGATCACACTCTTTGAGCAGGTCCAGGTGTTCTTCGTAGTTGGCCTGCTGGATCAGGCCGGCATCTTCTGCCACGCCCAGCGGTGCGGGCTTGAGTTTTTTCAAGCCGTCGATGGCGCGGGTCACGATGCCGTTTTTTGGGCCTTCCTTGGCGGGCAGGTCAAACAGGATGACCGGCACCTTGACATTGACCAGATGGGCGGCAATTTGCGCGCCCATTACGCCGGCACCCAGCACGGCGACTTTTTTGACATTAAAGCGGGACATATGAATTCCTGAAATGAGGTTGAGCGGCGCGCGTTAAGCCAAGGCGGCGTCCGTGTCCATGAGCACTTTGGAGCCGGTGCGGGCGGTGCGCATGAGGGTGGCGGTTTCCGGGAACAGCTTGGCGAAGTAGAAACGCGCGGTTTGCAGCTTGGCCAGGTAGAACTGATCGGTGTTGCCGGCGGCGATTTCACGCAAGGCCACTTGCGCCATGCGAGCCCAGAAGTAGCCGAACACCAAGTGCCCGGCCACGCGCAGGTAATCGACCGCCGCCGCGCCCACTTCGTCGGGGTTCTGGAAGCCCTTGAACCCGATCTCGGTGGTGAACTTGGTCATCTGGTCGCCCAGGATCGCAATCGGGGTGATGAACTCGGCCATTTTTTCGTTGACGCCTTCTTCAGCCACCAGTTGGCCGACCAGCTTGCCGAACTTCTTGAGCGTCGCACCGTTGTTGCCCAGGATCTTGCGGCCCAGCAGGTCCAGCGACTGGATCGTGTTGGTGCCTTCGTAGATCATG
>JAZKHK010000160.1:0-12536 GCA_040385425.1 Pseudomonadota bacterium
GCTCAAGCACCAGACCATGCTGGTCAATGAAAACCGCCTGAACCTGGCCGATGCACGAGCCCGCCAATATCTGGCGCGCCAGATGGAAAATCACTTTTTCGGTGACGGCGCCGACGCCGCGCAAGGCTACGTTCCGCCCAGCGCTTAATCCACCTGACGCATGACTGAAGCGGCGGCAGCCATTTTTTTGCACAACTGTGGCTTGCCCCAGGCCTGGGCCGGGCAAAACGCCTGGCGTATTCTGGAAACCCGTTTTGATCACGGTTTAAATTTCCTGCGCACCTGGCACGCCTGGAAAAACGATCCCCTGCGTCCCCATCTGCTGCACTATGTGGCACTGACGACTGCGCCACCGTCACTCGATGAATTGCTGGCGTGTGCCGCATCCTCTCCCGAACTGCAGGAACTGGCCGAAGAACTGGCGCCCCAGTGGTTTGGACTGTTGCCGGGCTTTCACCGGCTGACGCTCGCGGGCGGCCGGGTGCTGTTGACCCTGTGCGTGGGCGACTTGACCACCCTGTTGCGGCAACAACAATTTGTCGCCGATTCGGTTTTCCTGGACCCGGAGCCTCAAGGTGGCGACGCAATATCGCCGTGGAATACCTGGACCATCAAGGCCTTGGCCCGCTGCTGCCGCCGTGGCACCCGTCTGGCAAGCACTGTTGCCGCTTCCAACTTGCTGGCAGATTTGACGCAGTGCGGGTTTGAGATGCAAATCAGCCCGGCTGATCCGATCAAAGAACCATTGAGCGGCCAGTTCAACCCGCGCTGGACGATCAAAAATACACGCGACACCTTTGCCGCACCCGCACTCCAACCCGGAACCTGCGCCGTCATCGGTGCCGGGCTGGCGGGTGCCAGCGTCGCCTCTGCCTTGACCAAACGAGGCTGGCAGGTGCAAGTACTTGATCAAGGGGACGCGCCCGCCGCCGGAGCCTCCGGTCTGCCCGTGGGTTTGGTGGTGCCCCATGTGTCGGTGGATGACTGCCCGCTGTCGCGCCTGTCACGCAGTGGCGTGCGCCTGATGCTGCACCAGGCCCGCAGCCTGCTGCAAAAAGGACAGGACTGGGACACCACCGGCGTGCTGGAACGCCGGGTGGATGGCTCCCCGGGCCTCCCTTCCGACTGGCCAGCCCAAGGACGGGACTGGTCCCAAACGACGACCTTGAAGCCAGCCGATGCAACCTGGAACCACGGCATTGCCGCAGAGCAGCCGGCGATCTGGCACACGCAAGCGGCGTGGCTCAAACCCGCGCAACTGATCAAGGCTTGGCTCGCCCAACCCGGCGTCACCTTTCAGGGTAAGGCCCAAGTAGCAGCCCTGCGCCCCAGCGGGGATGAATGGGAGCTGCTGGATGCGCAGGAGCAAGTACTTTGCCGTGCCAGCCGCGTGGTTTTCGCCAATGCGGGCGGCGCGCTGCCGCTGCTTGAAACCCTGCAGACGACACAACCTTCTTTGGGCATTCACGTGAACCAGTTGCCGGTCATGCACGGGGTACGAGGTTTATTGACTTGGTCACTGCATCCCGGCACGCCCGATACAACGTTCCCACCGTTTCCGGTCAACGGGGCCGGCAGCGTGATACCGGTGGTGCCGGTCGAGGGCGGTGCCGCCTGGTTTATTGGCTCCAGCTACCAACCGGCCAGCAGGCCCGAGTCGCCGGATGAAAAAAACCATGCCGCCAACTTTGGCCGCTTGCACAAGTTGCTGCCGCCCTTGAGCCGCGTGCTGGAGAAACAATTTGCAACTGGCCCGGTCCAGGCCTGGAAACAAACCCGCTGCGTCACCTACGACCGCTTGCCCGTGATGGGGCCGCTGTACAAGGGTGACAACCCCAGCCTGTGGATTTGTGGCGGCATGGGTTCGCGCGGCATGACTTTTTCGATGCTTTGCGCTGAATTGCTGGCGGCCCGCTGGGGATCGGAGCCGCTGCCGGTAGAGGCTGGGCTGACCCAGTCCCTCACGGCGTTGCGTGGCAAGAGTGCAGCGCCGGAAAATTTTGAATAATTTTGATAAAAACGAGGCCTAGCCCGCGTAGATAAAGCGTGGATAGCTATATTTTTTGTAGCAAATCAATGATCTGCAAAGGATCAAAAGGTTTTTCCAACAGACCCTGGCAACCGGACATATCAGCGTGTTCGCGCATATGCCAGGACTTGTCTTTGCTGGTGACGATCACTTTCCCGATGGCGGGCTCCAGCATCACCAACTGACGAATCAGTTCCCAGCCGTCCATGTCCGGGGTATCCATCGCGACGATGACCAGATCGTAATGGCGTTTTTTCGCCATTTCGACGGCCTGGGCGCCGAATCCAGTTTCGTCCACCTGAGTATGGCCGGCCAGTGACAAACGGGCGCGCAAATAAAAACGGTCTACCTTGGAGGGATCCACCAGCAGCGACACTTTGACGCTTGGAGGGCCGCTGTCATGGTGGCCATCTAAATCAATATCGGCCTGCGACGGCTTCAGGGAGAGAAACAGGCTGTCCATCGCGCTGACGATATCGGGCCAGTGCAAGGGTCGCTCAAACGTGCGCCAAGCTTGGGCGGGTGCGCCGTGACCAACGCAAATCATCTTCACGTCGGGGATCGAGTCCAGGGCACGGATCTCCTGCGCAGCGTTGTCGGCATCCAGGTCAATCAGCGCCAGAAGAGGCGCAGCAGGAGCGTCGGGTGTCCACAAGCCATAAGAAGTGGCTCGCCCCACGGAGCGGCTGAACACGTTGTTGAGAACATGGCGCTCAACGCCTTTGAACCCGACAACTTTGACATAAACGCTCGGACTCATGGATAACAAACTTTCAAAGGACAAATGACCAGCAAATTATGACGCCTACCCTGTGCTTTGCTTATTTCATGGCGGCGGCCGGGCGGCGTGCCCGCACGTCCTCATCGCGCGGCATGTAGGCCTTGCCGTCCGCATAGCGCCACTGCACCATCGTGCCTTTGCCGCCGCGTTGGTCCAGCTTGCCGACAAACGCCCCCATGGTGGATTGCTGGTCCAGCGCACGAAACTCGGCCGCCCCGAAAGGCGTGCTGAATTTGAGGCCGCGCATGGCCGTCACCAGTTTCTCGTTGTCCGTGCTTTTGGCCTTGTTGATAGCGGCAAAAATAGCCTGCATGGTGGCGTAGCCCACCACCGAGCCGACTTTGGGGTGCTCGTTGAACTTTTTGTAATAGCTGGCGGCAAACGAGGCATGCTCGCGGGTGTCGATCTGGTCCCACGGGTAGCCGGTGACGATCCAGCCGCGCGGCGTTTCATCCTTCAGCACATCCAGGTACTCGGGCTCGCCGGACAACAGGGAGACCACGGGCGTTTTGGGGAACACATTGCGCTGATTGCCCTCGCGCACCAGTTTGGCCAGATCCGCGCCAAAAGTGACGTTAAAAATCGCCTCCGGTTTGGCCTGCATGATCGCCTGCAAGGTGGTGCCGGCTTCGAGCTTGCCCAGGGCGGGCCATTGTTCGGCCACAAACTCCACGTCAGGCCGCTTGGCCTTGAGCAGCGCCTTGAAGCTGGCGACGGCGCTTTGGCCATATTCGTAATTGGGCGCAATGGTGGCCCAGCGCTTGGCGGGCAGTTTGGCCGCTTCTTCAACCAGCATGGCGGCCTGCATGTAGGTGCTGGGGCGCAGGCGGAAGGTGTAGCGGTTGCCTTTATCCCAGACGATGGCATCGGTCAAAGGCTCGCTGGCTACAAACAGGCGCTTGTTCTTGGCCGCATGGTCGGCCAGGGCCAGACCGACATTGGACAGGAACCCGCCCGCGAGCACATCCACTTTGTCCTTGGCCGTGAGTTCCACCGCATGGCGCAGGGCTTCTTCCGGTTTGCCCGCGTCATCACGCGCAATGACCTCGACTTTGCGGCCCAGCAAGCCGCCGGCGGCATTGATCTCTTCAACCGCCAGTTGCCAGCCCTGACGGTAAGGCGTGGTGAACTGCGGCATGCTGGAATAGCTGTTGATCTCCCCGATCTTGATCGGGCCGCTCTGGGCATAAGCGCCCGCCACCAGCAAAGACAGAAAACCGACGATGACTTGCTTCATAAATCCTCCAATTGCCTGAACTTTATCAGCGACAAAGAAAGCAGCGCCGGCTTTGTTGCCCATAATTGCCCCATGATTTTTGTTGCCGGCTCTGCCAATCTCGATTTTGTTGTTCGCGCACCCCATATCCCGGCACCGGGTGAAACCGTGCTGGGCCGGGATTTCAAGACGTTTCCCGGCGGCAAAGGCGCCAACCAGGCGGTGGCCTGTGCGCGGGCGGGAGGTGCGGCCACGCACATGTTGCTGGCGCTGGGTGATGACGCATTTGCCGCGCCGCTGGAAGCTTCCTTGCAAGCGGCCGGGGTGCATAGGCAGGTGGTGCGGGTCAAAGACCAGGCCACCGGCACCGCTTTTATCTGCGTGTCGGACGACGCGGAAAACGCCATTACCGTCGCACCAAGTGCCAACCTGGCCTTGCGTGAGTTCCACTTGCCGTCCCTGGAGGGTTTCACCCACCTGTTGCTGCAGCTTGAAATACCGATGGAGACGGTGACGGCTTATGCCCGGGCGGCGCGCGCCCAAGGGGTTCAGGTGGTGCTCAATGCCGCCCCCGCGCAGACCTTGCCGCCCGAGTTGCTGGCGCTGATTGATGTGCTGATCGTGAATGAGGGCGAACTGGCGGTCATCGCCAACTGCTCGGGCAGCATCGCCCAATGCCTGGCACGCATTGAAGTGCCTTGTGTGGTGGTAACGCTCGGGCACCATGGTTGTTGCGCCCGCTCAAACGGCGCGGTTGTCAGCCAACCGGCATTCAAGGTGACGCCGATAGACACGACCGGCGCCGGCGATACTTTTTGTGGCGCGCTGGTGGCTGCGCTCTGTCTCGGCCAAGACTGGCAACAAGCCCTGCAATGGGCCAGCGCCGCAGGCGCTCTGGCCTGCACCCGGCTCGGCGCCCAGTCCAGCATTCCAACGCAGGCCGAAGTCAATGCCTTTTTGGCCGTTCAGCCCACACACACCGAAGCCCAAACTGCTGAACTCAAGCGGTTTTGTGGATTCGATCTTTCATCACCTGAGACCCCATGACGACACCCGCTTCCTATCAAGTTATTTATGACACCGACCCCGGCGTGGACGACGCCATGGCGCTTTATTTCGCCCTCGCCCACCCGGCGATTGACGTGGTCGGAATTACCACGACGTTCGGCAATGTCACCGTGGAACAGGCCGCGACCAATGCCTTGTACCTGAGCGCCATCGCCGGCAAAAACATCCCGGTCACGCAAGGTGTGGCCACGCCCTGGTGCAAACCGGCGGAGGCGCCGCCGGCCTATATTCATGGCGTCGATGGTCTGGGCAACCTGCCCTCACGCGCAGCGACTTCAAACCAGCTCGACCCCAGGTCTTCAGCGCAATTCATTGTGGACATGGCACGCGCCCGGCCGGGCGAGATCACGCTGGTGGCGGTAGGGCCGCTGGGCAATTTGAGTCTGGCGCTCAAACTCGAACCCCGTTTGCCCCAGTTGCTGCGCGAAGTCATTCTCATGGGCGGCACGGTGCTGGAGCCGGGCAACGTATCACCGGTGGCCGAAGCTAACATCTGGAACGACCCGCACGCGGCCGAGCAGGTGTTCACGGCCGGCTGGAAGCTCACCATGGTGGGGCTGGACGTGACGCACCAAGTGCGCGTCACCCTGCCCCTGATGGAGCGCATCGCCGCACATCACCGCCACCTGGCCACCGACACGTTGCTGCATGCCGTTGAGTTTTATGCACGTTTTTACACCGGCCTCTATGCCCATGTGGCTCAGGAGCCGGGGTGTTTTGCGCACGATGTGCTGGCCTTTATCTACCTGGTGCAGCCGGAGCTGTTCACGACCGAATCGGGCGCCATTCGCGTGGCGACCGACGGCCTGGCCCAGGGCCAGACCATCATGAACCGGCGCGATTTCATTCGCTACCCGCAAGCCGGCTGGGAGCAAGACAAGCCCTTAACCCAGGTCTGCATGCAGGTCGATGCCGCCAAAAGCGTTCAACTTTTTAGCGATACCTTGATGGCCGATTGGCTTGAATGAAAGAAATCCATGAAAAAAATACTATCGACCCTTGTTTTGCTGTCCGCCGCTCTGGGCGCCAGCGCTGACACCATTGGTGAAGTCAGCACCACGTTCAAACTATTGAGCCCCAACGACAAGGTGGTGGTCGATGTGTTCGACGATCCCCAGGTGGATGGCGTGGCCTGCTATTTGTCGCACGCCAAAACCGGGGGCTACAAAGGCGCGCTGGGGCTGGCTGAAGACACCGCTGACGCCGCCGTGGCGTGTCGCCAGGTCGGGCCGATTTCGTTCAAAGGCAAGATCGACAAACAGGAAGAAGTGTTCAATGCCCGCTCGTCATTTCTGTTCAAACATGTTCGGGTCGTCCGCATGGTGGACAGCAAACGCAATGCGCTGGTCTATCTGGTTTATTCCGACAAAATCATTGAAGGCAGTCCCAAAAACAGCGTGACGGCCGTGCCCGTGCCTGCCGCGCAGCCCATACCATTGAAATAAGGCGACTCAAGCCTAGAATGAACCATCAGGTCATCCAATTCCACATTCCCTGATACATCCCGGAGAACCCCATGCAAGGCAACAAAAAAATCATCGATATCCTCAACGAGCTGCTCGCTGGCGAACTGACGGCCGTCGACCAATATCTGGCTCATGGCGAGATGTACGCGGACATGGGTCTTCACCACCTGGCTGAAAAAAGTCTGCACGAGTCCGAGCATGAGCGTCTGCATGCCCGGGCGCTGATCCAGCGCATTCTGTTTCTGGAAGGCACACCCAATCTGGCCAACCGTGCCCCGCTGCATATCGGTGCCACCGTGCCGGACATGCTCAAGGCCGACCTGGATGTCGAATACAAGGTGGCTGGCGATCTGAAAAAGGCCATGGCAGCCTGCGAACTGGCCCAGGATTACGTGAGCCGCGACATGCTGGGCGTGCAACTGGAAGACACTGAAATGGACCATGCCTACTATCTGGAAAAACAGCTCAAGCTGATCAATCTCGTTGGCCTGCAGAATTACCAGCAAAGCCAAATGAAATCTGGCAGCCCGGCTTAAAGGATCAAAGTGATGAAAGGCGACAAAAAAATCATCGAAGCCCTGAATAAGGTGCTGAAAAACGAGCTGACCTCCATTAATCAGTATTTCCTGCATGCCCGCATGTTCCGTCACTGGGGTCTGGAAAAGCTCAACGACTACCAGTACAAGCAGTCGATCCGCGTCATGAAAGAGGCCGACGAGTTGATCGAACGCATCCTCTTCCTCGAAGGCCTGCCCAATCTGCAAAACCTCGGCAAACTGCTGATCGGCGAAGAAGTCGTCGAGTGTCTGGCGGGCGACCTCACCTACGAGCGTGACCATCAGCGCCCTCTGCTGATCGAGAGCATTGCGCTGTGCGAGACGTTACAGGATTACGTCAGCCGCGACCTGCTGGAAGACCTGCTCGAACACTGCGAGGAAGCCATCGACTGGCTGGAAACGCAACAGAGCCTGATCGTGAACGTCAGCCTGCCGAACTACCTGCAGTCGCACATGGAACCAGGCAGCGACTGAGACCAATCGGAACTTTCTAATTTAAAACCGCAGCCTGGTCTGCGGTTTTTTTTATGGGGACTGCGTTAAAAAAACGCAACGTTAAGTTGTTGACAATGACTCTCATTTTCGTACAATAAGAATTGTTCGCATTCAACAACTTTCCCAATCGAGAGCACATTCATGTACGTTTGCATCTGCCAAGCCATCACTGACCGTCAAATTCGAGAAGCGGCCTTGGGAGGTGCCCGTACGCTGAAAGACTTGCGACGCGACTTGGGTGTCACCCGCGATTGCGGCCGTTGCGCATCCTGCGCACGCAGTTGCCTGGAAGCCGCTCACGAATTTCACGGGTGCCGGGATCAGGCAGGCCAAGGAATGCAACTGGCGCACTGATCAACCCTCAACAACGGGAATGCAGGGTACTTGTCCTGCATTCGGACGCACTCCCCCAACTCCCCTTCATTTTTTCGGACCACCCGATTTTCAGCGCTTTGTGTTTGCCAGGGTGCATGGCTTACCTGCCCGGGGATATCCGCTTGTGCATCCAAGCACTTCTGAATGTCTTAACCGTTGAAATTTGCACACTCAATTTACTATTTATTTCATAGCTATTCACGAAGGTAGCACGCGGGCTAGAGGCAGATTTATCATGAAATAAATGGAAATCGTGTACGAAAAAGGCTTCCCACGCACAGGAGCGAACCCATAACTGCACGATCCGGTGCAAGACGCTGAACGTCCGGCAGTCAGCTAGGAACTGTGGTGGTTACCATACAAAGCTTCAACAAGGGGGCGGTCGCAAAACACAACCGGCTGCTCGACCATCACACACTGCTTGCCGGTACGCTTGCAGTGGTCCTGGACCCGCCAATACGCGCCATGGCTCACACAACCGGTCTGGCAGATCACCAGATCGGCCGCCACGAGACTGGCTTCAAGGGCCGCACCGTTTTCCCCATCATCGCCCTCATGACGCAAGAAGTGCCCACCCGCCATCTCAACCACTTGCCGGGCCATGCTGGCGCTTGATTGATCCTGGCCGATACACAGCACGGCCTTTTCACGCAAGTCTGCCCGATTTACATGCTGCTCGGCAGGTACACGCTTAGGCAAACCAAGTAGTGCGGCGTCCAGTTCGGGCCACTCCCTACGCGCATAGGAAATTTCCGTATCGCGAATGATCACGGTGGCGCGCAGACGCATGACCAGAGCCTTCAGCCGGTCGATCTCGTTCGCTTGAGCCGTCACCAATGCGCTGCAGCGTGCCTGAACCTGGCCGTACTGCATGAGCAATGCGCGGTGTTCGCGAACCATATTTTCAAAATCCGTTGCGGAAACTGTCATGGTTTGACTCCTCCGTCCTGATGACCACCCGTGATACCGATACCCATCTCAGATAAAAGTAATTCTTATTTAAATTCAAGGATAACGCATTGTAAACAAGAACAATTCTCGTTTAAAATAAAAACATGAATTCTCATCCCCACCTTACTCATGGCCAAACCAAGCCTTCTCCCGCCCTTCCATCGAGGGCAGAAGTTACGGATGCACCGGCCTTGGGTGTGGTGCGGCTTTCGAGCCAGGCGATCTTTACCGGTGCGCGCGAAGTTGAGATCGAACATTACGGTGCGCTGTACCGGCTGCGCCAGACTTCACAAGGCAAGCTGATCCTGACGAAATAGGCGCGTGAGGACAAGAACCAGGCGCTGATCTCGACGCAGGGCGAATCGGCAAAGACAGCACAAATTGGGTTGATTGAACGCCTCCAGCGGCATACCGAAAAGGAATTGAAATATGTGTACTCTCGATGCCAAGCTGCCGGTTTCAATCCCCCTATCCACGGGCTCCCGGCGACGGCGCATCTGGGATTTGGCGCAAAAATGTCATTGCCCGGTGGTCGGCGTTTGCTTGCCTCAAGATACCTTGCGCAAATTGGTCAATAAATCCTTGGGCGGGAAAACTCCTTCTGATAACTATGAAGTGCACGTCGGCGCCGTGGCCGAATGTGGACAACGTAACCGGCTCTCGGAGCTGTTGCAGCACGAACTGGAACAACGCTACGCCCGCACAGTCCAAAACTTTCGCGTGGCCAAAACCACGGAGGATCTGGCTCTTTTGTGGAAAAAAACCGTTGAACAAGGAGACATCGGTGGGGCTCTTTGGGCGGCCTTGACCCATCCACGCTGCGATGAGTCTCTGGAAGAAATCATCCACCGCAATATGCACATGCTGGCCCACCATGCCAGTGCCATGGGGTGTGCGGACAACGCCGAATTCAACGCACTGCAGGAAGCCAATGCCAACCTCACCCGCGAAGTGAACCGCCTGCAGGAGCGCAACACGCGCTTCATGGCAGAAAAATCCAGTGACATTGAACGGCTGAATGCCCAACTGGTGCAAGTTCGGGCCGAAGGTATCGGCAAAGACAGCTGCATCGCTTTTTTGGATGCCGAGATGACCGAGCTGAAAGCATCGGTTTCTGATTTCGAATCTGGAAGCCGCCTGCAAAAGAAAGTGGAGCAGATGACAGTGCGCCAAACCGAGCTCGAAAATGAAATTGGCAATTTGCGGAAAAAACTGGCCATGGCGACTAAATCCCTCGACGCCGTGAACGCGGAGTCATCGCCCAAAGAGGATACGACCGGGGACGAACTACCCGAAATACGGACCGCCCCCATCACCCTGCATTTGCAGCAGAAAACAGTACTGTGCGTCGGGGGACGCAGCGGCAACGTGGCCAGTTACCGCGACCTGATTGAGCGCGTCGGTGGACGATTCGCCCACCACGACGGCGGTCTGGAGGACAGCCACAACGTGTTGGGAGCCAGTTTGGCGGCCGCCGACCTGGTGATTTGCCAGACCGGCTGCATCAGCCACAACGCCTACTGGAAGGTCAAGGATTTCTGCAAGCGCACGGGCAAGCGTTGCGTCTTTGTCGAGAATCCGAGCACCTCGTCTTTGGCCCGCGGTCTGGAACTGATCTCCACCAAAGAGCATGAAGCCGTGTTGACGGAAAACATCTAAAAAAGCTCAAAGTCCGAGGGATTTAAAGCCCCTGAGATTTTTCCTGCAGGAAAGCCATGACCTGCTCAGGGGCCAGGGGTTTGCTGAAAAAGTAACCTTGCACCTCAGTGCATCCTCTCGCCTTCAAAAATTCAAACTGCCCCATGGTCTCCACGCCTTCGGCAATGGTTTGCATGCCCAGGCTCGACGCCATGCTGATGATCGCGCTCACAATGGCCATGTCGTCAGGGTCTTCCGTGAGTTCCCGGACGAAAGACTGGTCAATTTTGACTTTGTAAATCTGGAATTTTTTCAGCAGGTTAAGAGACGAGTAGCCCGTGCCAAAGTCGTCGATCGACATGCGCACGCCCCGCTCATGCAGGTTGTTCATCACTGCAATGGCTCCCAAGGGGTCTGTCATGGCCACGCCCTCGGTCAGTTCAAGTTCCAGCAAATGAGCAGGCAATTGGGCCTCTTCAAGAATGGTCGTCACAAGTGCCGGCAAGTCGGCATGGCGAAACTGCACGGACGACAAGTTCACGGCCATGGTGATGGGCGATATGCCTGCGTCAATCCATGTTTTAAGCTGTCGCACTGCGGTGCGCATGACCCATTCCCCGATGGGCAGAATCAGGCCGGTCGTTTCGGCGATCGGAATGAATTCTGCCGGCGATACCAAACCCAGTTCAGGGTGATTCCAGCGCAACAGCGCCTCGACCCCGACGATGCGGCCACTTTCCAGCGACACCTGGGGCTGGTAATGCAGGACCAACTGATTGCGTTCCAGGGCGCGACGCAGCGCATTTTCCAACGTCAGTGTCCGGTCTGACTGCGCCTGCATTTCGGAGGTAAAAAAGCGGTAGCTATTACGCCCTTCCTGCTTGGCGCGGTACATGGCGGCATCCGCGCATTTGGACAGAGCATCAAAGTCCAGGCCATCATTGGGAAAGAGAGCGATGCCAATGCTGGGGGTCACGGTCAGCTCGTGCTGTTCAATTTCAAACGACACGCAGGCCGCCTGCAGCAACTTGTCAGCCAGGTGAGCGGCCCCCACGGCGTTGGTATCGGGCAGCACCAGAATAAACTCATCGCCCCCCAGGCGTGATACCGTGTCCTGCTCGCGCACCACGGAGGTCAGACGGTCGGCCAGCGCGGCCAGCAGTTGATCGCCCACCCGGTGTCCGAGTGAGTCGTTGACATTTTTGAAATGATCCAGATCCAGGAACAGGAGGGCCAGCGTGGTTCCGTTGCGCTGGGCTGCGCTCAACGCCGAGTTGCAGCGATCCGTGAGCAACACCCGGTTAGGCAAGCCGGTAAGCGGATCGAAATGCGCAAGTTGCCGTATTTTTTCTTCAGCCCGTTTGCTCTGCGTGATATCGCGGGACAAAACGATAAAGCGCGGATCAGCCCCGGACTCGTCGGACTTGCGGGAAACCGAGAGTTCAAACCAGTGCATTTCATCCCCCAGCATCAGTTTGAACTGCTTGCCGGTTGACCACTTGCTGTCATTGGCTTCCTGCAAAGCAGACAGCACGATTTCACAAGCGTCCGGGGGCAACACCTCTGCAACCGTTTTGCCATTCAGTTCATCAACCGGGCGCGCCAGCGACTCCGCTTTGGGCGAGTACGAACTGTAATAGCGACCATCCAGACCCAATTCGAAAAGAGGGTCAGGAATGGCGCCCATGGTGGCTTCAAGTTGTCGCTGCGACGCCCGGATTTCAGCGGTCCGCTCACCCACTTCGGCCTCCAGGCGATCATCACGCAACTTCATTTCGTAAAGCAGCCACGCCAGATAAGTCATCAGGCAACTGACGAGTAAGCCAATAGCCGCCCGATACCCGATTCGATCTGACTCGCCCCACCCTTTGGCGGGCGCGACGCTTAAGGTCCACTGGCCATTGGGCAACTCCAGGGTGCTTTCAACCGGAGCGTCAAGATGAGCGTTGGCAGACACATC
>JAZKHK010000160.1:12546-24264 GCA_040385425.1 Pseudomonadota bacterium
ATCAATGGTTTGCCGCACCCCGGTGTCGGGTACGGTACGCCAGAGTTCATAGGCGTAGCCCTCATTGACTAAAAGTTTCAATCGGGCGGAGGTCAAGGCTTGCGGAAACCGCAGGGCCACGTTGGTAAACCCCCAAAAGACTTTCTGGCCTTCTGCATTATTCAGAAAAACTGGCAGGCGCCCCACGACACCCAGCCCACCCTGTGCCAGCGTAAAGGGGCCGGCCAAGGTCAACTTGCCGGTATCGCGTGCCTTGATGGCCTCCTGATTTTGAACACTGTCTTGCAACTGGTTAAAACCAATGCTTTTTTCGTTGCCGGCCAACGGAACCACGTTGCGAATAATTCCCCCGGGCGACAGCGACAACGCGGCAATACCCGGGTAAAACGGCAACATGTCCGTCGCCACCTCTTCAAAATTTCGGACTTCGCCATGTCCTTGCCGAACCAGCGCGGCCAGCGCATAGGTCGCAGACAGTGCGCTTTCAATGCCCCGTTGAAGCGATTGCGCATGGTCCGCCGCCAGACCCGCAGCACGCGTGCGATTGACAGTCAGTTCCTGTCGCTCCACCCGCCAAATCAGGAAAGCTGCCAACACGGCGCAAAGGAAGAACACACACGTCACCACACCCCATTGGAGCAAGCGGTTCGGATGGGGTGTTAGCTTCATCTTGCGAACAGTTTATCAATACTCCATGAAAAAACCGTCCTGACTTTCCCCATGGCAGGACGATTTCAAATAAAGCAATAAAACCAAGTGCGCATCTCTGGAATTTGCCGTTATTTACGACAAATCAGCCTCTAGCCCCCGTCCCCATTGCACAAGCAGCTATTATTTATATAGCAAACCCCGGATTGATGAAAATCAGGGCTGATGTCACTTACGCGGCCTGGGCTTCGCCGGTCTCGCTCCTGGAAATCTCCAAGCGATTGATTCCGCTGAGCACGGCCTTGATTGATGCCGTGACGATGTTGGTGTCGATGCCCACGCCGTAGCACTCGCGCCCGCCCGCCGGGTGCGCCAGCTCCATGAAGGCGCAGGCTTGTGCGTTGCCGCCCTCGCCGCTCGGGCTGGTGGCACGCTCTTCAAAGCTGCGCACCTGCACCGTGATGCCGATGCCCTGCAAGGCATGAACGGCAGCGTCGATCGGGCCGTTGCCTTCGCCGGTGAGCAGATGCGCAACACCACCGACTTCGACGGCCAGCCGGATGCCCTGCGCAGCGCCATGTTCAAACAAATGGTGCTCCACATAACGCACCGGGCGGTCACATTCCAGGTAGGTGCGTGAGAACAATTGCCAGATGTCGGCACTGCTCATCTCGATGCCCTGGCTGTCGGCATGCCGCTGTACCTCGCCAGAAAACTCCACCTGCAAGCGGCGCGGCATGACGATGCCGTAGCCGGTTTCGAGTAAGTAGGCCACGCCGCCTTTGCCGGACTGGCTGTTGATGCGGATGATGGAGTCATAGCTGCGTCCGACATCAGCCGGGTCAATCGGCAGATAGGGCACGCTCCACAACGCATCCGGCTGCTGGGCAGCAAAGCCTTTCTTGATGGCGTCCTGATGCGAGCCGGAAAAGGCGGTGAACACGAGATCGCCCACATAGGGGTGACGCGGGTGAATCGGCAAACGGGTGCAGTGCTCCGCCGTTCGCGCAATGGCGTTGATGTCGGAAAAATCCAGCTTGGAATCGACGCCTTGCGTCTGCATGTTGAGCGCCAGGGTTACCAGATCCACATTGCCGGTGCGTTCGCCATTGCCAAACAGGCAGCCCTCGACTCGGTCGGCCCCCGCCATCAAGCCCAGTTCGGCGGCGGCAACGGCCGTGCCCCGGTCGTTGTGCGGGTGCAAGCTGATGATCACGCTGTCGCGGCGCGCCAGGTGACGGTGCATCCACTCGATCTGGTCGGCGTAGATATTGGGCGTGGCCACCTCCACCGTGGTCGGCAGGTTGAGGATGACCTTGTTGTCCGGCGTGGCGCCCCAGGCGGCGGTGACGGCATCGCACACCTCCAACGCAAAGTCGAGTTCGGTGGCTGTGAAAGTCTCAGGGCTGTATTGCAGCACCCATTCGGTTTCGGGCTGCTCGCTGGCGAGCTGTTTGATCAATTTGACCGCCGCCACTGCCATCTCGATGACTTCAGTTTTTTCCATACCAAAGACGGTTTCGCGGAACGGTTTTGAGGTGGCGTTGTACACATGGACGATGGCCCGGCGCGCGCCCTTCAAGGACTCCATGGTGCGTCGCACCAAGTGTTCGCGCGCCTGCGTCAGCACTTCGATGGTCACGTCCTGGGGAATATGGCCGCCTTCAATCAACTCGCGGACAAAGCCAAACTCGGTGTCGGAGGCTGATGGAAACGCCACTTCGATTTCCTTGAAGCCGATGTCGCACAACATGCTGAACATACGCATCTTGCGCTCGGCATTCATCGGCTCAAACAGCGCCTGGTTGCCGTCACGCAGGTCGGTACTCATCCAGATGGGCGCCGTGGTGATGGTGCGGCTGGGCCATTGGCGGTCGGCCAGACCAATGGCGGGGAAAGCTTGGTACTTGGTGGCGGTGTGTTTTTGCATGCTGGCGACTCCGAAATGGCAATACTGTTTTGATGAAGTCCATCTTAGCCAAGACACGGCAGAATTTGATTGCGTTGTTTGGCAAATTACGTTAATTTATTGGAATAATTTATCTTTATTTATGCAAATAACGCAATTTAATGCCTTTCCATTTGAATTCAAGGCAATTCATTCGAATCAAGCGCTACCCCTCAAGGTGTCAGCCGCCCAGCAGCATCTGCACCCTTCCCCGCAACAGCTCCGGCTGCACCTCGCCCGCCGCCATCACCGGCCCCACATTCAAGCCCACCCGGTTGAACACGCCGCGCCGAAACGGCCGCACCATGGCGCCGCCCTGCTCTACCCGGCTGAAATACGAGCCCCACAGATTGGTCAGCGCCATCGGAATCACTGGCACGCTCAAGCCTTGCTGGCCGGTGTCTTCCAGAATCTTCATGATGCCGCCCTTGAACTCTTGCAGCGTGCCGTCTTTGGTGATGCCGCCTTCGGGGAAGATGGCAAGCAGGTCGCCGTCTTTCAGCACCTGGCTAGCGGCAGCAAAGGCAGCTTCATAAGCGGCAGGGTCTTCGGCGCGGGGCGCAATCGGAATGGCCTTGGCCAGACGGAACAACCAGCCCAGCACCGGTACCTGGAAGATGCGGTGGTCCATCAGGAAGCGGATCGGACGTGGACTGGCTGCCATGAGCAGCACGGCATCGACAAAGCTGACGTGGTTGCACACCAGAATGGCCGCGCCCTGGGTTGGGATGTTTTCGTCGCCCTGGACCTTGAAACGGTACACAAAATGCGACAGCACCCAGGCCACAAAACGCAGCAAATACTCGGGCACCAGCAAAAAGATATAGGCCGCCACCACCGCATTGGCCAGCCCGGTGAACAGAAAAATCTGTGGGATGGTGAAGCCGCTTTTCAGCAAAGCCCCGGCAATGACGGAGCTGGCAATCATGAACAAGGCGTTCAGGATGTTGTTGGCCGCAATGATGCGGGCGCGGTGCGTGGGCTGGCTGCGCAATTGGATCAGCGCGTACATGGGCACGCTGTACAGACCGGCAAACAAGCTCAGCAAAGCCAGGTCGGCCATCACGCGCCAGTGGGCAGACTGCGCCAAAAATGCGCCCAGCCCCATCACATCCGACGGCGGCAGGCCGCTGGAGGCAAAGTACAAGTCCACCGCAAACACGCTCATGCCGATGGCACCCAGCGGCACCAGGCCGATCTCGACATGGCGGCGGCTCAAGACTTCGCACAAAAGCGAGCCGGTGCCGATGCCGATGGAAAACACCACCAGCAACAGCGAGGCGACCTGCTCATTGCCGTGCAGCACTTCTTTGGCCAGGCTGGGGAACTGGCTCAAGAACACCGCACCAAAAAACCACATCCAGCTGATGCCCAGCAGCGAACGAAACACCACCAGGTTGCCATGCGCCAGCTTGAGGTTGCGCCAGGTTTCGCTGACCGGGTTCCAGTTGATCTTGAGGCCGGGGTCGGTGGCCGGCGCCGCCGGAATGTAGGCGGCAATGCCCCGACCGACCAGGGCCATGAGCACGCAGACGATGGCGACATTGCGGTGCCCCACCTCGGGCATGGCCACCAGCAGACCGCCCGCGACATTGCCCAACAAGATGGCGACAAAGGTGCCCATTTCCACCATGCCGTTGCCGCCGGTCAGCTCGCGTTCGGACAGCACTTGCGGCAGGTAGGCAAACTTGACCGGGCCGAACAGCGTGGAATGCACACCCATCAAAAAGGTGCAGCCCAGCAGCACCAGCACCTGGTCGGCGTAGAAGCCATAGGCCGCCAGCAGCATGATGGCAATTTCAAGGTTTTTGACAAAGCGGATCATCGCCGTCTTGTCGAACTTGTCGGTGAGCTGGCCGCTGGTGGCTGAAAACAGCAGAAACGGCAGAATGAACAAGGCCCCAATCACCAGCCCGGCCATGGCGGGCGGCAGCCAGCCGACACTGAGCTGGTAAGTGACCATGACGGTGAAGGCAAACTTGAACAGGTTGTCATTGGCAGCGCCCGAGAACTGGGTCCAGAAGAACGGGGCAAAACGGCGCTGGCGCAGCAGGGCAAACTGGTTGGGGTGCTCATGGCCCGCAGGCGTGGTGGCGCCAGTGGGCAGGCTTTGCGTGGGTGATGTCATGGGTTCTCCTTTTGCTTGTAATGGGCCGCGCGCTTTTCTTTAAACACCGTCGTGGCCAAGTGACATTGGCTGGGCGTGGCGCGGCTTGCCTTGAGCGGCATTGTGCATGACGGCAATGACCGGCCAGGCGACCAGTGCCGCCACGGCGTGTTTCAAACTGTGGCCTGACACCAGCCCTTGCGTCCAGGCGAATACGGCGTGGTCACCCAGTTCCAGCAGCTTGGCGAGGGCGTACAAGCCCATCACCGCGCCAAGAGGCAAGCCCCAAGCACCAGACACGGGTTTGCAAGCGGCCAGCAGCAAGATCAGCAACATGCCGCCCCCTTGCAGCACCACCCACGGCAGCAGATTGCCCGACGTGGCCCACACGGCCACGCAGAGCGGGCCGAGTAAAAGAACGGCACCCGCCGTCAGCCCACCGGCACGCGGGCTGACGCGATCCGCCGCGGCCAGGCCGAGCAAGCCCGCAAAAGCCACCACCATGCCCAACCGGTCCAGCAGCAGCCCGGCGTTGTCGGGCTGCCAGTGGTAAATGCTGGAGCACAGCGCGGTCAGCACCAGCCCAGCGAAAAACAGAGTCGCCAAGGGACGCTGCGCATTGGGCGTCGGATCAATGGGCAGATGCTGCAGCATCCACAAACCCCAGAGGCCGCCGATGGCAAATGGGAGGTTGCTTAACAAGTCCATCGCGCACGGCAGGCCGAACCAGCTGCGTTGGTCGGCAAACGCGTGGTAATGCGGGTGCTGCGCGACGGCGGGGCCAAAGCAGGCGAGCAAGAACGCCGACGCGAGGGCTAGCAGCAGGCCGCGCTCGAGTGGGGTGGCAGATGTTTTCATGAAATCTCCTGAATAAAGGGTTGACGCTTGGTTGAGGCGCCAGTATCGAAATCCAGCTAGAAAAAAGAGGCTTAATTCGATACAAGATATACAGGCAATACAAAAGGTATCGATAATTAATACTTATGAGCAGCACCGCCGACCTTGTTACCGCCCTCAAGAAGGAAATGAAAACCGCGCAGATGACCTACGCCGATCTGGCGGTGGCGCTGGGCATGGCCGAGTCCAGCATCAAGCGCATGCTGTCGCGGGGCGACATGCCGCTGTCGCGCATCGACGCCATTTGCCGAGCCTTGAAACTCGACTTTGCCGATCTGGCACGGCGCGTGGCCGATGCCCAGCCCCTGCTGGCCCAGTTGACGCAGGAGCAGGAGCGTGCCGTGGTGGCAGACAAAAAGCTGCTGCTGGTAGCGATCTGCGTGTTGAGCCAATGGACGCTGGAGCAAATCGTGGCCAGCTACCGTCTCAGCGAAGCCGAGGGCATCACGTACCTGGCGCAGCTGGACCACATCGGCATCATTGAGTTGCGCCCTTTGAGTCGCTACAGCCTCAAGCTCGCCAAAGCGTTTCGCTGGCGGCCGCACGGCCCGGTGATGAGCTACTTCCGGGAGAACGCCCTGCTCGACTATTTTTCAGGTGGTTTTGATGGCGCTGGCGAGAGCCTGCTGTTGGTGCATGGCTCAGTCAGCCGTAGCTTGGCGCCCGTCTTCGTTGAGCGTCTGCAACGGGTAGCGCAGGATTTTGCGCAGCAGCACCTGGCCGACCAGAAGCTGCCCGATGCGGCGCGCGAGGGCTACACCCTGCTGCTGGGCATGCGGCGCTGGGAATTTGAAGCATTTGCCGCCTTGCGGCGCTGAAACCAATCCCCTGTTGAGGTGGAATGACCGGCTAGTAGGGCGACGCGCCCCCCTGATGAGGCGATAGCTTGAAAACCGATACCGTCCCGACAAGGTCTTGAGCCTGAGACTTCAAGCTGCTCGCCGCTGCTGCCATTTCTTCCACCAGCGCGGCATTTTGCTGCGTCGCCTGGTCCATTTGGGTAACGGCCTCGCTCACTTGCGCGACGCCCTGACTTTGCTCGATGCTGGCAGCACTGATCTCGCGCATGATGTCAGTCACACGCCTGATCGAACTCACCACCTCAGTCATGGTGACCCCGGCCTGATCGACCAGCGTGCTGCCCTGTTCCACACGCTGCACGCTGTCATTGATCAGACTCTTGATTTCTTTGGCGGCGTCGGCCGAACGGCCCGCCAGGCTGCGCACTTCAGACGCCACGACGGCAAAGCCCCGGCCCTGCTCACCGGCACGCGCGGCCTCCACCGCCGCGTTCAAGGCCAGGATATTCGTTTGAAAAGCAATGCCGTCGATCACGCCGATGATGTCAGAGATCTTCCTTGAGCTGTCGTTGATGCCCTTCATGGTCTCCACCACTTGGTTGACCACTTCGCCGCCCTGGATGGCCACGGTGCTGGCACTTTGAGCCAATTGATTGGCTTGTTTGGCGTTGTCGGCGTTTTGCCGCACGGTGGAACTGAGTTCTTCCATGGACGCGGAGGTTTCTTCCAGCGCGCTGGCTTGTTGTTCGGTGCGGGCGCTCAGGTTGTTGTTCCCCTGGGCGATTTCGGCACTGGCCGTGGCCACCCCTTCGGAGCCTTGGCGCACATTGGCAACGATGCCGGACAAATGGTCTTTCATGGCTGACAGGGCATGCAGCAGTTGTGCCGTTTCGTCATGGCCCTCAGGCTCGATATCAGCGGTCAAGTCCCCATCCGCAACCCGGCGGGCCAGTGCGACTGCGCTGGTCAAGGGCCGCGTAATACCCACGGTCAGGAGCCATGCACAAACAATGCCCAAGGTCAGGACAAGGGCTGAGAGGATGAGCAGGTAGTTTCGGCTGGTGCGCTCAATCTCGGCAATCTCGTTGGCCTTGGCATCCAGGTTTTTACGTTGCATGCCAAGAAACTCAGCAACCAACTTCATGTAGTTATCTGCCGCTGGAATGTAGGATTTCTCAAGCAGTCGATTCGCTTCGTCTGCCTGGCCGGCCGCTTTTAATTTGGTGACTTGATCACGGCTTTCCAGATAGGCTTTGCGCACCTCGGCTATTTTTGAAAAAAGTTCTTTTTCTTCATTGCTGGAGACCAAGGGCTCGATCTGTTTCAGCAGCGTCGATGTGCTTTTGGTGATTTCAGCCGCATTGGCAGAAAAGAAAGGACCCAGACTCGGATCGCTACTTTTGGCAACCGCGGTGGTGCGAATCACAGCCACACTGATGTTGCGATTCCAGTCGCTGATGAATCTTTCTTTTGTCAGTGGGTCCTGCATCATTTGCCGAGTCGCCTTGGCCAGTGCATTGAGCTGCCAAACGCTGATGCCCGCGATGAGTACGGCCAAGGCCAAAACCACCGAAAAACCGAACGCCAGGCGTTTCCCGATGGTCATTGATGAAAAAATTTTCATGGGCGGGCCTTCTAATTTGGACGGAAAGGAAGTTCAATTTACTCCAGTTTACGTAAACGCCTGGGCCTGTTTGCTCGTCTGCATCTCTCTATCTGCAATTTAAAGCCACCCCTCTTGCTCGGCCTTCGTTCCTGATGACTCGATATAGTCGCGCAGCAGCGCCAAGTCTGGAGGTAATGCGGCATCGGATTGCAGCTCGGCCAAGACCCGGTGGTCGTAGTCCGTCAAAGGCAAAACTTTGCCACGTTGCCAATCGCTGGGCGCCATGTGGCCCGCTTGCCAGGCAACGCCCACCTCGTCCCACAACTGGCCTGCGGTCAAGGCAATCTGTATGCCAGCTGGGTCAGGGTCGCAGCTGATGGTGGCAGGCGCTGGCGCATGGGCCAACAACCAGCGCATCGACCCGAGCCATGCGCCACTGGGGCGCCCGGGCAGCCACACCAAACAGACGCCTGCCGCCAACAGGCTCGTTTGGCGTTCAAAGCTGGCGCGGTTTTCAATCAGCCAGTACGACTGCGGGGCCATGGCGACCTCAAGTGATGCACTGAACTGTCGACATGGCAGCCCGACAAAACCAAAACCTTGCAGCGCCATCACGCCCTGCTGCTGAGGCTCGGTAGTCTGGCGTAACGTAATCGACCCACTGAGCCACAGCAAAGGTTCAAACCGACCGATGCCCAAAGACTCCAAGGTGAGCGTGGCATCCAGCCAGTCCCACTCTGCAGGCGTAATGGCTTTGGTGTGCCCGCGCGCCGCCAGCGCAAAGTCCTGCCGCAAACCCTGTCGTTGGGCTTGCTGCCACGGCACCAGGGCCAATAACAAATCAGCCCGTGCTGCTCGTGTGGTCGCGGGAAAAGCGTCGTTCAACACGCTCTGCACCGCCGGGGCAAGCCACGGGTGTGCCTTGGCCTGGGCTTGCAACAGCGCGTTCAGAGATTCCTTGCTGGCGTCTCGCTCAGTCCGCGTGGAGACATTCGCCAGGCGTTGGACTGCTTCCAGATCGGGCCAGACCACGCGCCAAGGCCGCCACGCCCCATGACGAAACTCTTCCTTGATGGCCACGGCGCCTGCGTGCAACAAAAGTTGCAACAGCGAGTGGGCGGTCTCCAGATGGCTAGCGCCCGCCGCTTCCAACAGACTTTGCCAGCGACGCTCCCGGGTGTCCGACTTGAGCCAACTCTGCAGCACCGCCTGCTGCGCGGCACTGAGCGTGGGCAGTTGCGCAAGCGGCGTCAACACCTGGCGCGTGCGTTTGTCCTTGCTGCCAGGCCTTGTCTGGATCACGGGCGCCGTTGTGCTCATAATGCGCTCCTACAACGCCGCAGTCACCGGGTTGCCACGCCGTTTGGCGACCGCAATCGGCGGCGCCCAGCGGCTGTCGCGGGGTTTTTTGCTGGTGACCAGGGTGATCTCGGCGGGCTCGAACACCTCCAGGTTGTGGGTGATCGGGGTGGTCAACACGTACTGCGCCTGGGTCGAGCGCAGGAAGTGCCCCACCAGTTGGATGTTGCGCACATCCAGATGCGCAAACGGTTCGTCAATGAACACAAAGCCGCCGGAAGCACTGTCTTCGTCCTTCAGCAAACCCACCAGCAGAATCAGCGACTTGATCACTTGTTGGCCGCCCGAGGCTTCGCCATCATTCAATCCGATGGTGCCTTTGCCGTCAAAATTGAAGTTCACCTTGAGCCCGGCCTGGGCCAACACCGTGTCATCGTTTTCCAATGCGGGCAAGTCGGCCGACACCTCGACACCGGCCAAACCGCCCAGTTCCTGGATGTTGTTGCGGTAACGCCGTACGGTGCTGCGCAGCACTTCGATATAACTTTCACGCGCATTGAACACGGCCGTGCCGGCCTGGACGTTCTTGACCTTGTGGTCATCCAAACTGAAGCCCTGCTCGCGCACCGTGGCTTCCATGCGGCGGTAACGCTCTTCAACCGTGCCGTCTTTCTCCCAGGTGTCCTGAGCCAAATCGACTTCGACAGCCTCCAGGCGCAACCGGGCCTGGGTGTCGTTGTGGTACTTGGCGACCAGTTCCTGGAGCACATCTGCAGTTCGCCACCCAGCGGGAATCTGGCGGCGGCGGTGTTGGGAAGCATCGACATCCGCCGTGAGCTGCTTGCGCCGCTGCACCAGCTCGGCAGCCCGGGCGTCCGCTTCCTGAAATTTTTGCCGCAAAAACGCCTCCAGGTTACGGTACTGCGACTCGGCGCGTTGATGCCGGGATTTGGCTTCGCCATAGCCGTTATCGAGTTTTTGCCAGCGCATGGCTGCGCCAATGCGTGCCTGTTTGGCACCGGGTAGCGCCTGGCGTGCCGTGGCGAATTCATCGCTGCGGCGCGCCAGTTCCTGGGCGGCGCTGTGGCCCAAAAGCGCTTCTTTACAGTCATTGATTTGGCGTTTCACCACCCGCAAGTCATCAACAACAGGACCCAGATCATCATCCACGCGGCGCAGATCACGCTCCAAAGCCTCGCGCTGAGTTTGCAGGGCTGCGGCACCGAATTGGTGGTCGCGCGGCTCGACCCACAGCGAGCGGGCGCCGCGCCCGTCAAAGCTGTAGGCCTGGGGCGTGATCCAGCTGCCGGCGGTATGGCGGCCCTCTGCAGGGCTGTCCACACAGCGCAAGTTGTTCAGTTGCTGAATCAACCAGCGTGGCAGCTTGGCATCGAAGCGAATGTGCGCCAGCAGCGAGGTCGGGTCCGCCGCAGGCACGGTTTCACCGGGGGCAACGGTGTAGTGGCGGTAGCGTTCAGTCGATGCAATCGTGTCCGCCTGGGCCAGGTCGCCCGCCTTGTCCAGCAGCACCATCCAGCGCAAGGGGCGCAGCACGCCTTCGATAGCGGCGCGCCAGTGTTCGTCTTTTACGTCCACCACTTCCGCCAGGAAACGGTGGTCGATTTTTTGCGCCTGCAGGCGCTGGCGCAAGCGTCGCGCCTCTTCTGGGAAAGGAGGAGCCTTTTGACCCTCTAGCCCAGATAGAACCTGCACAATGCGCTTCTTTTTTTGTAGCAAATCGCTATGTTGTTCGTTCAGCGCTTGCTCTTGGGACTGCAGTTGTTGCAGATGGCTGTTGAGCGCCTCGACATCGCTTTCCTTATCAACCAAGGCCAGCAATTCAGCTTCGCGTTTGGCCAATTCTTCCAGCGGGCGCTCGAAATCGCGGGTGCTGTCGCGCTGGCTGGCGGCGCTGTCGCGCTCTTGCAGCAGGCGGGTTTCTTCGGCCTCGGCCTGGCTGCGCACCTCCAGCAAGGTCAGCAACTCGGCGTTCTTTTGGGCGCGCTCGGCCTTAGCTTGTGCGCTCAGGTGACGTTGGCGGCGATGTTCGCGGCTGCGCTCGGTCAGTTTTTGCCGCTGGCCGTGCCACTCCAGTACGGGCAAGACTTCAGTCGCCAGACGTTCGCGCTCCTGCACTTTGTGCTGCCAGTTCTGGTAGTTGGTGACCTTGTTTTGCAGTTCGGCCAACTGCGCCTTGCTATGGTCCAGCTCTTTTTCGGCCTGCAGCATTTCCCGCGTCAGCTGCTGCTGGTGGTCGCGCGCCGTGTCGTAATGGTTGAGTACCTCCTGGTCGCCAAACACGTCAAACACCAGTCGCAACAACTCACGCGGACTGTATTCGCACAAGCGATCCGTTTGACCCTGTTCCAGCGACAGCACTTTGGCAATGGCAGGCGACAGACCGGCATCGGAC
>JAZKHK010000160.1:24274-31254 GCA_040385425.1 Pseudomonadota bacterium
CAATGTCGGGGTTTTCGGCGTAGATCCGCTTACCATTAGCGATGATCTCTTCGATCAACTCTTTGTCTGTGCGTTCGCTCAACTGTTCAATGCTGGCATCGCCCTCCACCACCATGTAGCGGCGCTGCCAGTCGCCGCCATTGCGGTCAATGCGGCAAGCCAGGGTAACTTGGTCGCTGTACAAAAGCTGCCGGGCAAACGGCCGACTGGAGGTTTGGCGGGTGTGCGGACGGTTATCCACCACCGCACGCAACCAAGCCACATTGGCGCCCGCATGACGGGCATAGGTTTTGTAATCGCGCGGCTGCGAGCATTTAAGCCCCAGCAAGGTACGCATGGCGTCCAGCAAAGTAGTTTTTCCCGAGCCGTTCGGCCCGGCAATGGTGATGATGGACGCGTCCAGCGGCAAACTCACACGCTGGCAGTAATCCCAATGCACGAGTTCAAGGTTTTGCAAATGAAACATGGGCTCAGTCCGGGGTCAGGTTGTCAGCGCTTGCGGCTGGGGTGGCGATGGCGGCGTCTTTGTCGCACTGGGCCTGCTGCGCCTGCTCGCGGGCCAGGACATCGGCCAGCGCGCCATTGAGAATGCGCGGTGCCAGCACGTCATAGTCCAGCAGCACGTCGAGCAACGGGCCTTCCCTGATGTCGTCTTGCGCGCGCACGATGAATCCGTGGCGCTCCAGGAGCTTGAGGTTGGCGTCCAGCCGGATGCGTTTACCGAGCTGGTTGCCGTAGTCTTCCAGCAAGGCCTTGTAAGACAACACCGGGCTGACGCTACGGGCCGAGGGCAGCGGCTTGCTGCTGGCGAACATCTCGTTTTGCGGGACTTCGGGCTCCATGCGACTGGCCTGGCGCTCACGTTTTGGCAGCACGATCAGGGCCCACACCACCACCAGCAAGGCGACTGCATCACGCGGCAAATCCAGGTTGTTATTGGCGTTGAGCCCGGCTTCACCCAGCACGCTGGCCAAGGGCGCGGGCAGCAGGGTCAGCGTGACATGGTCGGCATACACGTTGTCCACCCAGCGCAAACCGACCTGGGCCAGACGTTGTTCCACAGCCAAAAAGAGTTCAGCATCGGACAGTGCCTTTCTGACACGGGGGTGGGTGCGCGGCAGGTATTTGCGCGATAGCAGTTCTGCAATCAGTTGCGCGGCTTCGTCAGCAATATTAGTCATGGTTTTCCGTAGAAGGTGGGGTGCCGAGGTGCTCAAGCTGGCCACTGCTCAAATGGGAAATGGCGGGGTGCTCCAAAGCGGCCAGGACGTTATGCCACTGCAGGCGCCAGGGTTGGCGCGCCAGGTGGCCGGTGGCACCGGGCAGGTCTTTGGCCTGGGCATCGCCCAGCAAAGGCAGCAGCTGCGCCTTGTAGGCAACTTGGGCATAGCGTGCCGTCTGTCCATTGGCATCCGCCAGCAAAGCGGCATGCACTGTGCGCACCGCAGCCGCCTCGGTATGTGCGGTTGGAGCATTGTTGATTTGTGCCCAATCGGCCAACAACGCCGACAAGTCACCCAATTCCTGGGGCAGCGCTACCGCCGTGAGGTCCCCCACCGGAGCGACTTGTGCCGCAGGCAAGGACTCGGCGCGCAAAGCCTCGGGGCGGTCACGTTCGAACTCGGCCTCGGTCACATCCAGTATGTCGTGCGGGGCCAGCACTGCAATCGCAACCGGGCTGTGGCGTGCCGCTTCGGCCAAACGCTCCAGATGGGACTGGGTTTGCAGCCACAGCTTCACATCGGTGCTGGTAATGCCGGTGGTGCCCAGGGTGACGCGTTGGCGATCGACTTGTTGCAAGGCCCGGTTGAATTGACTGGCCATCGCCAGCAAGCGCGATTGCGCCAGCCCCAGCCCGCGCGCCGCCTGCTCCAGGGCGCGTTGCCCCCGCGCATTGCTGATGATGGCGGTGATGGTGTCCGAGGCTTTGTCAATCAGGCGCGAGGCCCGGTCATAGCGCTTGCGCGCTTCGCGCAAACGGAACTCGGAGCCGCTGGCAATCGCATCGGCAAATTCATGGTGCAAACGAACCAGCTGGGCCTGCAGCATATGCACTTGATTGCCCTGCAAAGTACCTAACTGGTCGGCACCCACCACCTGGCTCAGCAAGCCCGCCAATTCATCGTTCACGGGCTGGCCCACGGGGGTGAGCATGGTCGCAATATGCTGCGCCATGGAGGTCAACCCATACTGGCGCAGTGAATCGTCCCAGGTGAGCAAGGCGGCTTCACGAAAGCGCTTGATCACACTGTCCACCGCTTCAGAACGGACGGCATAAAAAAGCTGGTCCAACTCCTCGCGTACCAGATACGCTTTACCTTGGCCGACCAAAGTGAACAGCATCCACAGCCGCAAGCGCACCAGCCCGGTCGGCCCCTGAAACAACAGGCGCAAGGCGTCCACCAAATCCGCATTGTTCTCCACCTGCCAAGCCACAGGGGAATCGACAAGGGCATCCGGGTCGCGGAAATAATCCGCAAGTGCGGAGTCCCCCTCAGGCAGGGGGGACGGCGGTAGGCGCGGGTCTTGCATCGTCAGCACGCAGCAACGCCATCCAGTGGATGGACTTGGGAGAGTAAATACATGGTCGGTAAACGGGTGGCTCGTGAGAATTCAATGGTGCGCGTGCAGTTTGCGCAGGGAAAAGTTGTCAGACAGAGGTTCAGATGCTACGCAAAGACGCCCTGCCCGCTTGGGACGAGCGGAGGAAAATTCTAATGGTTTGTCTCGCCACGACTGTTTGCCCCTATCCAGCTTGCTTGTATCCAGCGTGCTCCCTACCTATACTGAAAATTTGTCGCATCGTGCGCAAAGACCGTTGAGGAGGCCACCATGATCCATGATCCGTTTGGCGCCTTGCAGGATTTCCGGTTCGCCTCCGGAAAAGAGGCTCGCTACTACGCTCTGTCCGCCCTCGAAGCGGCGGGGGTCGGCCCGGTGTCAAGGCTACCCGTCTCCCTGCGCATCGTGCTCGAATCCCTGCTGCGCCATTGCGATGGCCGCAAGATCACCGAGGCGCATGTGCGCCAGCTCGCCGCCTGGCAGCCCCATGCGCCGCGCAGCAGCGAAGTGCCTTTTGTCGTCGCGCGCATCCTGCTGCAGGACTTCACCGGCGTGCCCTTGCTGTGCGATCTGGCGGCCATGCGCGGCGTAGCGCAGCGCTTTGGCAAGAACCCGAAAATCATTGAACCGCTGGTGCCGGTGGACCTGGTGGTTGACCATTCGGTGCAGGTGGACCATTACAAGGTTCCCGATGCGCTGGACCTCAACATGCGGATGGAATTCGAGCGCAACGTCGAGCGCTACCGCTTCATCAAATGGGGCATGCAGGCCTTTGACACCTTCCGCGTGGTGCCACCGGGCATCGGCATCGTGCACCAGGTCAATTTGGAATACCTGGCCCGCGGCGTCTGGCAGAAAGACGGCGTTTACTACCCGGACACCCTGGTCGGCACCGACTCCCACACCACCATGATCAACGGCCTGGGCGTGGTCGGCTGGGGCGTGGGCGGCATCGAGGCCGAGGCCGGCATGCTGGGCCAGCCAATCTACTTCCTGACGCCTGACGTGGTGGGCGTGCACCTGGGCGGCCAGTTGCGCGAAGGCGTCACCGCCACCGACCTGGTGCTGGTGGTCACCGAGATGCTGCGCCGGGCCAAGGTGGTGGGCAAATTCGTCGAGTTCTTCGGTCGCGGCGCCGCCTCGCTGACCCTGCCGGACCGGGCCACGCTGGCCAATATGGCCCCGGAGTACGGCGCCACCATGGGCTTTTTCCCGCCGGACGAAGAAACCGCGAACTACCTGAGCGCCACCGGGCGCAGCGACGAGGAAGTGGATGCGTTTCGCGCCTACTTCCAGGCCCAGGGCCTGTTCGGCATGCCCGAGCCGGGGCAGATCGATTACAGCGCGGTGCTGGAGCTGGACTTGGCCTCGGTCGTTCCCAGCGTAGCCGGGCCGAAACGGCCGCAGGACCGGATTGCCCTGTCCGAACTCAAGACCCAATTTACCGCGCTGTTCAGCCAGCCTGCTGCGGCCAACGGCTACGGCAAGTCTGCAGAAGCCTTGAGCGAGCGCCATCCCCTGCCCTCTTACCTGCCGCTGGATTGCATGCCCCCGCTGGAGGCCGCCGGCAAGGGCAAAGCCATGGCCCGCAACGAAGTCGAAATGCTGGACAACCGGCCCGCCAACAGCCCCAGTTGCCCCGACCCGGAGCAGCATGTGGAGACCATCACGCACCCGGTAGGCGATATCGGCCACGGCGACGTGCTGATCGCCGCCATCACCTCCTGCACCAACACTTCCAACCCCGGCGTGATGCTGGCCGCAGGCCTGCTGGCGCAAAAGGCGGTGGCGCGCGGGCTGACGGTGCACCCCCGGATCAAAACCTCGCTCGCCCCCGGCTCCCGGGTGGTGACCGACTACCTGACGCAGGCCGGGCTGCTGCCGGCACTGGAGCAACTGGGCTTTGGCGTGGTGGCCTATGGCTGCACCACCTGCATCGGCAACTCCGGCCCGCTCGACAGCCGACTGGAGGACGTGCTGACCGAACAGGATCTGGTCTGTGCCGCCGTGCTGTCAGGCAACCGCAACTTCGAAGCCCGCATCCACAGCAGCCTCAAGGCCAATTTCCTGATGAGTCCGCCCCTGGTAGTGGCCTTTGCCATTGCCGGGCGTGTCGGCATTGACCTCACCCGCGAGCCGCTCGGCCTGGGCCGTGACGGCCAGCCCGTGATGCTCAAAGACATCTGGCCCAGCGCGCAAGAGATTTCGGTCGCGATGGCCCACGCCACCGACCCCGCAACGTACCAAAGGCTGTACCGCGATTTCGCCCGTGGCAACCCGCTCTGGAACGACATCGCGACCCACACGGGCCAGGTCTATGCCTGGGAGCACTCGACCTACATTGCCGAGCCGCCGTTCTTCACCGGCTTCACGATGACGCCGGGCGGCGTGACGGACATCCGCGCCGCCCGGGCGCTGGCCATCTTCGGCGATTCGGTGACCACCGATCACATCAGTCCCGCCGGGTCCATCAAACCGGGCTCCCCGGCAGGCGAATACCTGCTGGCCCACGGCGTGACCGTCATGGACTTCAACAGCTATGGTTCGCGCCGCGGCAACCACGAGGTGATGGTGCGCGGCACCTTTGCCAACGTGCGTATCCGCAACCTGATGCTGGCGCCCAAAGCCGACGGCTCGCGCATGGAAGGCGGACTCACGCGCCTGCAACCAGGCGGCGAGCTGGTATCGATCCACGCAGCGGCGACCAAATACATGGCCGACGGCACGCCAACGCTGGTGTTCGCCGGTGAGGAATACGGCACCGGCTCCAGCCGCGACTGGGCGGCCAAGGGACCGCGCCTGCTCGGGGTGCGCGCCGTGGTGGCCAAAGGCTTTGAGCGCATCCACCGTTCCAACCTGGTCGGCATGGGCGTGCTGCCGTTTCAGTTCAAGGGCGAGGACAGCGTCGACTCACTGGGGATCAAAGGCGACGAGACATTCGACATCCTCGGTCTCGACGGCGAACTGCTGCCGCGTCAGGACGTGGTGCTGGCGATCCGCCGGCGTGACGGCTCGCAGCACGAGGTCACGCTGCAATTGCGGGTCGATACGCCGATTGAGGTCGATTACCTGCGCCACGGCGGCATCCTGCCCTATGTGCTGCGCGGCTTGCTGGCGGACGCCAGCAACTGACACGTCCTCCCAGCCAAGTTGGCGGTGGTTTTCTTGCCGCCGAACCTGAAAAAATGGATTTTTTCGATACAAATCAGCCTCTAGCCCTTGTATCCATTGCCTCATTAGCTATAAATTAAGGAGCGTTTGAGCGAGCGCCAGCCATCGCTCCAAGAGCGTCACCGCCCCCTGCCCGGCTATGATCGCCGGCATTAATCGGGGGATGACGGATGCTCAACGGCCTATGGCTCGGATTTTTCTTGCTCGCCACCGTGTCAGCGCTGTCGCGCTGGCTACTGGGCGGCGACGCAACCGTGTTTGCGGCGTTGGTGGAGAGCCTGTTTGCCATGGCCAAGTTGTCGGTCGAAGTGATGGTGGTCCTGTTCGGCACCCTGACCTTGTGGCTGGGGTTTTTGCGCATAGCCGAACGCGCCGGGCTGGTGGACTGGCTGGCGCGGCTGCTCGGGCCACTGTTTGCCCGGCTCATGCCGGAAGTGCCACGCGGCCACCCCGCCCTGGGCCTGATCACGCTGAACTTTGCCGCCAACGCCCTTGGGCTGGATAACGCTGCCACACCGATTGGGCTGAAGGCCATGAAGTCCTTGCAGACGCTCAACCCCAGCCCCACCACGGCCAGCAACGCGCAGATATTGTTTCTGGTGCTGAACGCGTCCTCACTGACCCTGCTGCCGGTGAGCATCTTCATGTACCGCGCCCAGCAGGGTGCCGCCGATCCGACCCTGGTGTTCTTGCCGATTCTGCTGGCCACCTGCGCCTCCACCCTGGCCGGGCTGTTGTCAGTGGCCTTCATGCAGCGGCTGAAACTGGCGGACCCGGTGGTGCTGGGCTACCTGATTCCCGGTGCGCTGCTGCTGGGCGGTGGCATGGCGGTGCTGGCCGGCTTGTCGGCCACCGCGTTGGCAGCGTTGTCGTCACTCATGGGTAACGTGACGCTGTTCGGCTTGATTCTGCTGTTTCTGCTGGTCGGCGCTGTGAGAAAAGTGCCGGTGTATGAAGCCTTTATCGAAGGCGCCAAAGAAGGTTTCGAGGTCGCAAAAAATCTGCTGCCGTATCTGGTGGCGATGCTGTGTGCCGTTGGCGTGCTGCGCGCCTCCGGCGCGCTGGATTTGGGCCTGGACGGCATTCGCACCCTGATCGGATGGACGGGCTGGGACGCCCGCTTTGTCGACGCCTTGCCGACGGCGCTGATGAAACCCTTTTCCGGCAGTGCGGCCCGGGCAATGCTGATCGAGACCATGCAGAGTCAGGGCGTTGACAGCTTCCCGGCGCTGCTGGCAGCGACGATG